>NZ_DIEJ01000096.1:2259-4026 GCF_002418565.1 Achromobacter sp. UBA5777
TGTGCATCGTCTGGCGCGCGCCTACGGCTGGACCGAGCCGCAGGTCCTGGCGCTGGGACCTGCGCGGCGCGCCGCATATCTGGAACTAGCCGACAGCGAGGCGCTGCCATGAGCGGGTTCCTGCGCCAGCTTGCGAGCCGCAGCGTGGGTACCTCGCCGCGCCTGCGCAGCGCGCCGTCGCCGCGTGCCGTGGCGCTTGTCGGGACTGTGCCGCGTGATGCTTGGCGGGGAGAGGCGCAGGGGTTGAGGGCTGCGCCGGCGGAGTCGGACGCGCGCGTCCAGACCGCCAGAGACGACGCGCGATCCAACCTGGCCAGCTTCGCGCAGACGCCGTCGCACGCTGCGGATTCTGGGGGGATTGGCCAGACAGCAAGGAACGTTGATGCGGCCGGCGGGGATGAGCATGACGCGGCGCATGACGCACGCCGACATCGCGCGCAGTTCAGCGTGACAGCGCCGATCGCCGAAGCGGACGTGCCCCCGCACAACCTGGCGCGAGGCGATCAAGATGTGCCATCGCCGGTTCGCCTATCGCGCGCGCTTCGGTCCGTCGAGGCGGACAAACACGCCGCCGACGACCGGCAGCCCCGCCCCGCAGCCGTATCGCCGATCACATCGCCCTTGCCGACGGACAAGTCAGGCGCGTACGAAGTCACTGGCAGTGCCCACCCTGCTGCCCCACGCGACTCGACCTTTTCCGCCGAGGCACGTGAACTTGCCGCCCCCCGCGCACGAAGCCACGCCGCCGATGCGGCGTCCGCCCCCCGTCTTCCCGCGCAGCCGTCCTCCCCACCCGACGTCCACATCACCATCGACCGCCTGGAAGTCGTCCCCCCGCCCCAACGCGCGGCCGCCGCCGCCCCGCGATCGTCCGCGCTGTCGCTGCGCGCCTACCTGACCGCCCGACGCACGGGGCTGCCATGAGCAATGCGCTGGCGATCGCGGCGGTCACCGCCGTCATCAAGGACCTGCTCGACTCGGGCATGATCGACCACGCCGTCACGGACGCGCTGGGCGCGGGCGTCAAAGTGTCCGCGCTGGCGCCCGACGCGGTGTCGCTGGACAACCAGGAAGATCCGCAGCTGAACCTGTTCCTGCATCAGGTCACGCCCAACGCCGCGTGGCGCAATGCCGCGCTGCCCTCGCGCGATCCGGCAGGCGAGCGCATCGCCAATCCGCCGCTGGCCCTGGACCTGCACTATCTGCTGACCGCGTACGGCCGCGCCGAGCTGCAGGCGGAAGTGCTGCTGGGCTATGCGCTGCAACTGCTGCACGAATCGGCCGTGCTGCCGCGCGAGGCCGTGCGCCGCGCGCTGGATCCGGACGTGGTCGATGGCGCCATCCTGCCGACGGTTTACCAGAGCCTGCGCAGCGCCGACCTGGCCAGTCAGATCGAACTATTGAAAATCACCCCGGCAGCGCTGGGCGCGGAAGAGATGTCGCGCCTGTGGTCCGCACTGCAGGCGCATTACCGCCCGACCGCCGCGTTCCAGGTGTCGGTGGTGCTGATCGAATCCCGGCGGCCCGCACGCGGCGCGCTGCCCGTGCTGACGCGTGGCGAGGCCATTGCCGGCACGCCGCGCGACCGTGGCGTGCTGGTGTTCCCTGGTCTGACGCCGCCGCTGCCCACGCTGCTATCCGTGCAGCCCGCGGGCAAGCAGCCGGTTGCCGTGCCCGGCGGCGCCGTGACGTTGCAGGGCCATCATCTGGATGGCCTGGCGCGCACGGTGACGCTGCGCCATGCGACGCTGGATGCCGAACGCAACA
>NZ_DIEJ01000096.1:4162-4330 GCF_002418565.1 Achromobacter sp. UBA5777
GCCGACCTGCCCGTCGGCCTGTACCGGGTGCATGCCACGGTGCTGGCCAGCGATACCGGCCTGCGGCGCGACAGCAATCAGTTGGCGCTGGTGCTGGCGCCCGAACCCGCGCTGCCGCCGGCCGCCGCCACGCGCAACGCAGGCACGGTGCGCATCACGCTCGGCATC
>NZ_DIEJ01000210.1:0-292 GCF_002418565.1 Achromobacter sp. UBA5777
ACCGTTCCCAGTGCGTCAGCGCCTCGGCGGCGTCGCCGCGGCGCAGCGCCATCATGCCGGCCAGCGCCAGCGCCTTGGGCTGATCCGGCTCGGCCTGCAACGCCTGCGCGACGGCCGCGATGGAATCCTCGTCGGGCTGGCCCTGCCGCGCCGACAGCAGCGCGTCGGCCAGATCGGCCAGCACCACGGGCTGGCCGGGCACCAGCCGCAGCACCTGCTGATACGCGGCAATGGCGTCGTTGTAGCGGCCCAGCGTTTCGTAGGAACGGCCCAGCATGTACCAGCCATCGGC
>NZ_DIEJ01000210.1:483-5469 GCF_002418565.1 Achromobacter sp. UBA5777
ACTGCCCGTACAACAGCACGGCGGCCACCGGGACGGCCACCGTCAGCACGCACGCCGCGGCAATGCCGGCGCGCTGTCCGCCCAGCCGCGCGCGGGGATCACGGCGCATCGCCAGGTCCTGCAGCAGATCGCGTTGCAGCTCTTCGTCGGCTCGGGCGTGCGCTTGCGGGCTGAGCGCGCCATTAGCCAGATCGCGCCGCAGTTGCTCCCGCTGCGCCAGGTAGAAGGCGCGCACGCTGGCGTCCGACGCGGTTTCCGCGGCCGGCGTGCGACGCAGCAGCGGCGGCACGAGGCAAAGCAGGGTGGCCAGCAGCAGGGCCAGGACGATGAGCCAGAGCGTGGTCATGAGCCGGAATCCAGGAAGCGGGCGGCGCGGGCGCGTTCGTCCGCAGTCAGCGGCGCGCGCGTGCCGGCGCGCCGTTTGAGCGTGCGCACCAGCACCAGGAAGCCCACGGCCAGCAGCGCGAATGGGCCCACCCACAGCAGCCAGGTAATCGGCTTGAAGGGCGGGTCGTAGCGCACGAAGTCGCCGTAGCGGTCTTCGAAGAAGCGCATGATTTCCGTGTCGGACTTGCCTTCGGCAAGTTGGCCGCGGATGAGCTTGCGCATGTCGAGGGCGAGGGGCGCGTTGGATTCGGCCAAGGTCTGGTTCTGGCAGACGAGGCAGCGCAGGCCGTGCGCGAGCTTGTCGGCGCGCTGTTCCTGTTCGGTGGACAACACGGGTGAGGCAGCCGTCGCGGCGCGAAGCGTCCCCGGGGTCAGCAGTGTGACCAGCAGGCCGGTCACCAGGACGGCCTGCATGGCCACCGATACCAGCTTGCGGGGCAACCGATGCCACGACGTCAACGGACTGAGATGCACACGCCGGGCCCTCATTGCAGCGCCTCGATGACCGGCTGCAAGCGGGTACGCCATAGCTCCGGCGTGATCAGCCCCAAATGCTTGTACCGGATGCGGCCGTCGCCGTCGATCACGAACGTCTCGGGCACGCCATACACGCCGTATTCGATGCCGACGCGTCCGTCGACGTCGCTGGCGGAGGCCAGATACGGATTGCCATTGCGCGCCAGCCACTGCCGCGCCTCGTCGGGTTTGTCCTTGTAGTTCAGCCCGTAAAGCGCAATGCCATGGCGCTGCGCGGCCTCGCGCAGTACGGGCAGCTCATCCTTGCACGGCCCGCACCACGACGCCCACACATTCAGCAGCCAGACCTTGCCCCGCTGCGATTCCACGTCCAGTGTCTTGCCGGGCTCCAGCAGATCCGGCAGGCCGATGGCGGGCGCGGGCTTGTCGATCATGGCCGACGGCACCGCGCGCGGATCACGCGACAGCCCCTTCGCCAGGAACACGGCCATGGCCAGGAACACGGCGAGCGGCAGCAGATAGCGCAGCATCAATAGCCCTCCCGCGCCGCGCCCGCAGTCTCGGGTGGGGCAGCGTGCGCGTCCTTGCGCGCCTGCGCCTCGCGCGCGCGGCGGTAACGTCCGTCGCCCGCCGCCAGCAGTCCGCCCAGCGCCATCAGGATGCAGCCGGTCCAGATCCACGTCATGAAGGGCTTGACCTGGATGCGCACGGTCCAGGCGTTGTCGGCCACGGGTTCGCCCAACGCCACAAACAGGTCGCGGGTGAAGCCGCTGTCGATGTCAGCCTGACTGAGCGCCATGTCCTGCACGGTGTAGTGGCGCTTTTCGGGATACAGCGTCACCACGGGTTTGCCATCCCGCACCACATGGAACACGGCGCGCTGCGCGGTGTAGTTGGGGCCGGTGGCCGGGCCGATGCCGGCAAATGTGAACTGGTAGCCGCCGGCTTCCTGCGTGGTGCCCACGTCGACGCGCAGTTCGCGTTTGACCTCATAGCCGTTGGCCAGCGTGACACCGGCGATGAAGACGCCGATACCCGCATGCGCCAGCAGCATGCCGTACCACGAGCGCGGCTGGCGGGTCAGCCGCCGTAGCAGCTCGCCGTCGCCGTCGGTCAGGCGCTGCCACGCGTGTGCGGCGGCGCTGGCGACCGACCAGGCGGCCAGCCACAGCCCCAGCACGATCAGTGGCGATCCGAAGCGAGACGACCCGGGCATCGCCAGCGGCACAAGCACCGCCGTCAGCACGCTGACCGCAAAGGCCACGCGCAGGCGTTTGCCCAGGTCGGGAAGCTCTGCCTGTTTCCAGCGGGCGACGGGCCCCACCCCCATCAGGAAAATCGCAGGCGTCATCAGCGGCACGAACACGGCTTCGAAGTAGGGCGGGCCGATGGAGATCTTGCCCCACTCGAGCACGTCCAGCACGACGGGATACAAGGTGCCCAGCAGTACCGAGCCCGCCGCGACCGTCAGCACGACGTTGTTGGACAGCAGCAGCGATTCGCGCGACAGCAGCGAAAAGCCGCCACCCAGCCCGACCGTGGGCGCGCGCCAGGCGTACAGGGCAAGCGAACCACCCACGATCACCGTCATGAAGGCAAGAATGTACAGGCCGCGCCCGGGGTCCACGGCAAAGGCGTGGACCGAGGTGAGCACGCCCGAGCGGACCAGGAACGTGCCCAGGATGCTGAGCGAAAACGTGCAGATGGCCAGCAGCACCGTCCAACTGCGGAAGGCGCCGCGCCGCTCGGTGACGATCAGCGAATGGATCATCGCGGTGCCCGCCAGCCACGGCATGAAGGAGGCGTTTTCGACCGGGTCCCAGAACCACCAGCCGCCCCAGCCCAGCACGTAGTACGCCCACGCGCTGCCCAGCAGGATGCCGATGGTCAGGAACGTCCACGCGGCCAGCGTCCACGGCCGCACCCAGCGCGCCCACATCGCGTCCAGCTCGCCCGACAGCAGCGCCGCGATGGCAAACGCGAACGCCACCGAAAAGCCGACGTAACCCATGTACAGCATGGGCGGATGCACGATCATGCCGGGGTCCTGCAACAGCGGATTCAGGTCGCGGCCGGCCATCGCGGCCGGAATCAGGCGCTCGAATGGATTGGACAGGAACAGCATGAACAGCAACAGGCCGACGCTGATCCAGCCCATCACCGCCAGCACGCGGCCCACAAAAGCCAAGGGCAGCCGCTTGCTGCACAGCGCCACGGCCAGCGTCCAGGCTGTCAGCAGGAGCTGCCACAGCAGCAGCGACCCCTCATGCCCGCCCCAGACCGCCGCGAAACGGTAGCCGGCCGGCAGGTCGGCGTGGGAATTCGCGGCCACGTACAGGACCGAAAAGTCGTTGTGCACGAAGGCCCACGCCAGGCAGGCGAAGGCGAGTGTCGTCAGGCCGAACTGCCCGATGGCCGCAGGCCGCGCCACGCGCAGTCCCGCCTGCCAGCCAGTGGCTGCGCCGATGAGCGGCAGGACGCCCTGCGCCAGCGCCACCAGCAGCGCAAGGATGAGGGCGAAGAGGCCGATTTCCGGGATCATTGCGCTTCTGCCTGCAGGGTGGCGGCGGCTCGTTGCTCCGCCTTCTTGATCGCGTCGGCGGCTTCGGGCGGCATGTAGTTTTCGTCGTGCTTGGCCAGCACCTCTGTCGCGCGGAACACACCGTCCGCGCCCAGCTTGCCGGCCACCACCACGCCCCTGCCCTCGCGGAACAGGTCGGGCAGCAAGCCCTGGTAGGTAACGGGCACGGCGTGGGCGGTGTCCGTCACGGCAAAGCGCAGCGTCAGACCGTCAGCCTCCCGTTGCAACGAGCCTTGTTCGACCAGGCCCCCGACGCGAAAGCTGCCGCTGGCGGGCGCCTCGCGCGCGATGACCTGCGTCGGGCTGAAGAAGAACACCAGATTCGATTGCAGGGCGTTGAGCACCAACGCGGTGGCCAGGCCCAGCAGGGCAAGGCCGCCCACAATGGCGAACGCGCGGCGTTTGCGCGGGCTCATCGTTGCGTCCTGCCTGCATTACGGGCGGTGCTGGCAACACCCTCCTGCCGTTGGCCGCTTCGGCGCGCGCGCCGCCACAGCGCCAGCACTTCCCACGCCATCAACGCGAAGGTGACGCCGTAGGCGCCCAGGATGTACGGCCCATGGCCTTGTAGCGAAAAGAGGGTGTCCCAGCTCATGGCGCCTCCGTCCGGGTGCCGCTTGCCGACGCGCCCGGCTGTCCGCCGCCCATCTGTCCGGCGATTTTCTGAATGGCGCCCGGCTCGCGCTCTGCGATGATTCCGCGTACGCGCGCCAGCGCGACCGCTGCGCTGTACAGCCAGAACGCCGCCACCATCAGCAGCATCGCGGTCACCATGATGCGCGCCATGCTCGGGGCGGTAGTCAGGTTGATCGAAGCGCCCTGATGCAGCGTGCTCCACCACTGCACCGAGAAATAGATGATCGGCACATTGACCACGCCCGCCAGCAGCAGGATCGCGCCNNGCCCAGGTACAGGAACAGCAGGATCAGCTCGGACGTGAGCCGCGCGTCCCAGACCCACCACGTGCCCCATGTCGGCTTGCCCCACAGCGCGCCCGTCCACAGCGTCAGAAACGTGAAGATCGCGCCCGTAGGGGCCAGCGCGCGCATCATCATGAACGACAGGCGGGTGTTGAAGATGAGACCCAGCGCCGCATAGCCCGCCATCACCAGGTACAGAAACATCGACATCCAAGCCGCGGCCACGTGGATGAACAGAATGCGATAGACCTCGCCCTGCTGGCTGTCCACCGGCGCCACCACCAGTCCCGTGTACAGTCCCGCGGCCGCCAGCAGCGCGGCGCCCACGGAAAAAAATGGAATCATGCGCCCGGCCAGCGGGTAGAACAGCGCCGGGGACGCGTAGCGCATCCAGGTGGATCGCGCGGGCGCGGCGCGGGGGGAGTCGAAGGTGGAGGGATTGTGCATCGGTAACCTCAGTCCAGCGCCACGCGCAGCGCCGCCGACGCGCTCCAGGGGCAAAGCAGGATCGCCAGGCACAGGCCGGCGCCCAGCAGCGAAAGCTGCGGCCCCGCACCCAGGCCGGCATGCGTGGCCGACACGGCGCCCGCGCCAAAGATCAGCACCGGCACGTACAGCGGC
>NZ_DIEJ01000201.1:0-7468 GCF_002418565.1 Achromobacter sp. UBA5777
AGCGGCCAGCTGGCTGCCCGCGACGCCCCAGCGCCTTCCGCGCGATCCCCCCAAAAAAAACAGGCGCCCGAAGGCGCCTGTTTTTGCATGCCTTAACGGCAAGCGGTCATTACATGGCGTGGCCCATGTTGACGTTCATGTTGTACAGCACCCAGGCCGAACCACCGACGATGATGAAGATGATCAGGACGGTGAAGACAAACGTGGCCAGGTTGTCGCGGGACGATTTCGATGCGCCCATGTGCAGGAAGTACACCAGCTGAACCAGCAACTGGAGAATGCACAGCGCCACCACGCCGATGATCGTGGCGGTGTGGGACAGTGCGCCGTGCATCACCAGGCCGAACGAGCCGAAGGTGAGCAGCAGCGAGAGCACGAAACCGATGATGTAGGACTTCAGGCTGCCGTGATCGGCGGCGTGATCGTCGTGGCCGTGTGCGGCCGCAGCGGAGTGCGACATCAGAGGGCTCCCAGAAGGTAGACAAAGGTGAAGACGCAGATCCAGACGATGTCCAGGAAGTGCCAGAACAGNNAGAACAGGCTCAGGCACGCCAGACGACGCTTGTTGATCGAGTCCAGGCCATGACGGCGGATCATGTCGAGCATGACGATGATCCAGATCAGGCCAAAGGTCACGTGCAGGCCGTGCGTACCGATCAGCGTGAAGAACGCGGACAGGTAGGCGCTGCGGCCCGGACCGGCGCCGATGCTGATCAGGTGATGGAATTCATAGATTTCCATCGCGATGAAGCCCGCGCCGAACAGGAACGTGACCATCAACCAGCCCATGGCACGGCTCTTGTTGTTGGCGTGCACGTTCAGGTTGGCCATGCCGAAGGTGAAGCTGGACACCAGGAGCAACAGCGTTTCGACCAGGACGAAGTTCAGGTCGAACAGTTCCTTGCCGGACGGACCGCCCGCGGTGGCGTTGGACAACACCGCGAACGTGGCAAACAGCACCGAAAAGATCAGCAAGTCGCTCATCAGATAGACCCAGAAACCGAAAACGGTCTTGGATCCATCGTCGTGATGCGCGTGATCGTCGTGACCCGCGTGGGGGTGAGTGGCTACGGCTTGAATCATGGCTCAGGCGGCCTTCTGCATTTTGTCAAAGTGAGCGTTTTCGATGCGTTCGACTTCCGCGGCCGGGACCCAGTAGTCGACGTCGCGGTCATAGGCGCGAACGATGAACGAACCGATCATGCCCACGAGGCCGGCGATCGACAGCCACCAGATGTGCCAGATCAGCGCAAAGCACATGACCAGGCCAAAGGCGCCGATCCAGACGCCAGCGGCGGTGTTCTTCGGCATGTGGATGTCTTCGTACTTGGCGGGGCGCTTGTAGGCCTTGCCGCTCTGCTTGTCTTCCCAGAACTGGTCCAGTTCATCAACGTGAGGAACGTGGGCGAAGTTGTAGAAAGGCGCGGGCGACGAGATCGACCATTCCAGCGTGCGGCCATCCCAGGGATCGCCGGTGACGTCCTGGTTCTGCTTGCGCTGACGCACGGAGACGAACACTTGCTGCAGCAGGAAGAAGATGCCCAGCATGATCAGCGCGGCGCCAGCCAGCGCGACCAGCAGGTACGGCTGCCATTCGGGGTTGTCGTAGTGGTTCAGGCGACGCGTCATGCCCTTGAAGCCCAGGACGTACAGGGGCATGAAGGCCAGGAAGAAGCCGACGAACCAGCAGTAGAACGAGTAGCGGCCCAGACGCTCGTTCAGCGTGAAGCCGAACGCCTTCGGGAACCAATAGACCATGCCGGCGATGCAGCCGAACACCACGCCACCGATGATGGTGTTGTGGAAGTGCGCGATCAGGAACAGGCTGTTGTGCAGGATGAACGACACGCCGGGGATGGCCAGCATCACGCCGGTCATGCCGCCGATGACGAACACGATCATGAAGCCCAGCGTCCACAGCACCGGCGTCGTGATGCGCAGGCGGCCGCGGTAGATGGTGAACAGCCAGTTGAAGATCTTGGCCCCGGTCGGGATCGAGATGATCATTGTCGCTATGCCGAAGAAGGCATTGACGTTGGCCCCCGCTCCCATGGTGAAGAAGTGGTGCAGCCAGACCAGGAACGACAGCACGCCGATGGCGGCCGTGGCGTAAACCATGGACTTGTAGCCGAACAGGGTCTTGCGGGCGAACGTGGCAACGATTTCCGAATACACGCCGAAGGCCGGCAGCACCAGGATGTAGACCTCGGGGTGGCCCCAGATCCAGATCAGGTTCACGTACATCATGACGTTGCCGCCACCGTCGTTCGTGAAGAAGTGCGTGCCCAGGTAGCGGTCCATCGTCAGCAGCGCCAGGGTCGCGGCCAGCACGGGGAAGGCGGCGACGATCAGGACGTTGGTGACCAGCGAGGTCCACGTGAAGATCGGCATCTTCATCAGGGTCATGCCAGGCGCACGCATGCGCAGGATGGTGACGATGAAGTTGATGCCGCTAAGTGTTGTCCCCAGCCCTGATATCTGCAGTGCCCAGAGGTAGTAATCCACCCCCACGCTTGGACTGTAGTCCAGCCCCGACAGCGGCGGATACGCGAGCCAGCCGGTCGCGGCGAATTCGCCCACGAACAGCGACAGCATCATCAGCACGACGCCGGCGGCGAACAGCCAGAAGCTCAGCGAGTTCAGGAACGGGTACGCCACGTCGCGGGCGCCGATCTGCAGCGGCACGACAATGTTCATCAGCCCGGTGATGAAGGGCATCGCCATGAAGAAAATCATGATGACGCCGTGGGCGGTGAAGATCTGGTCGTAGTGGTGCGGCGGCAGGAAGCCGGCCGAGTCCGCGGACGCGACGGCAAGCTGCGTGCGCATCATGATGGCGTCGGCAAAGCCGCGCAGCAGCATGATCAGGGCGACGATGATGTACATCACGCCGATGCGCTTGTGGTCGACGGTGGTGAGCCACTCCGTCCACAGGTACTGCCACTTCTTGAAATAGGTGATGGCGCCGAAGACCGCTAGGCCTCCCAGGCACACGGCGGCCAGCGTAACCATGACGATGGGGTCATGGTACGGAATGGCCTCGAGGGTAAGTTTCCCGAGCATTGTTAGTTGATTCCTGCGATCAGATTATTCGACGTGGAGGTGCACGTGGCGGAGTCCACGCCGGCCATCTTGGTCATCGTGCTGCCCAGAATGAAATCAAACATGGCGGGCGGCGCCGACGAATACTTCACGACCGGGTTGCGCTCGCTGCGCTTGGTCAGTTCCGCATAGACCTCGGGGGTCAGCGCGGTGGGAGCAGCCTTCGCTTCCTTGATCCAGTTGTCGAACCCTTCCTGCGACATGGCGTGCGCCTTGAAGCGCATGCCCGAGAAACCGCCGCCGCTGTAGTTGGCCGAAATGCCGGCGTAGGTGCCGATTTCGCGCGCGTTCAGGTGCAGCTTGGTCTCCATGCCGGCCATCGAGTAGATCTGGCTGCCGAGCTGGGGAATGAAGAACGAGTTCATGACCGAAGCCGACGTGATCCGGAAGTTGACCGGAACGTCCACGGGGAACGCGATCTCGTTGACCGTGGCGATGTCGTACTCGGGGTAGATGAAGAGCCACTTCCAATCCAGTGAAACCACCTCGATGGTCACCGGCTTGTGTTCGGACACGAGCGGCTTGTAGGGATCCAGCGCGTGCGTGGAGCGCCAGGTGATCACGGCAAGAATCGCCACGATGATACAAGGGACGGTCCAGACGACGGCTTCGATTGCCGTGGAGTGGGCCCACTTGGGCTGGTAGTCAGCTTTGGTGTTGGAAGCGCGGTACTTCCAGGCAAACGCCACGATCATGATGAGGACCGGGATCACGACGATGAGCATGAGCCCGGTCGCCGTCAGCAGCAACGTCTTTTCCTGGATGCCGATATCTCCCTTGGGGGAGAGGATTTCCATGTTGCAGCCGCCAAGCAGCATGACCGCGCCGACGCCAAATATGCGCGTAAGGGTCGCAAGGAGGGGGTGTTTCACGTACAGCCTTGGATGGAAGGTGGGAAATGCTGCAAAGCAGCAGACTGGAATGCTGCTAGGCAGCAACGTCCATCCTATCGGTTTGATCTGGGTCAAGCCTGCGACGAAAGGTCGCATTGCCTGGGAGAAATCCGGCCCAATGGCGGCGGATTCAGGGTTTTCCTAGGGGAGCAGAAGCCCCGAGGGGAGGGAGGGGGTGCGACGATATGTCGCACCTGCACATGGGGGTGTTGTAAAGATGTGTCGCCCCGCACAACTCATTCCGGAACTACCTCGCGTTCCGGCCCCGGTTTTTTCGCCAGCTTGCGTTGCAGCGAGCGCCGGTGCATGCCCAGGAGGCGCGCCGCAGCGGAAACATTGCCGCCGGTCTCGTGCAGGGCCTGGTGAATGTGCTCCCATTCTAGGCGGTGCAACGGCGTCATGGTCGTTTCGATCGTAACTGTTTCTGGCTTCACCAGACCCAGCGTGCGCAGGATCATCGGCGCCGTCGCCGGCTTGGGCAGGTAGTCGTCGGCGCCGCGCTTGATGGCTTCGACGGCGGTCGCCACGCTGGCATAGCCGGTGACGAGCAGGATGCGCATGTCCTCGCGCAAGGCGCGTAGCGGACGGATCAAGGTCAGGCCGGAGTCTTCGCCCAGGCGCAGGTCGACCAGTGCAAAGGCCGGACGGATTTCCTCGGCCACGCGCAGCGCCTCGGCGATGCCGGTGGCGGTTCGGGTTTCCAGGCCGCGGCGCGACAGGCTGCGCTGCAAGGTGCGCACGTAGAGTTCGTCGTCGTCGATCAGCAGGCCAAGATCGTTTGCATTCATCACATTCAGGTCCCGGGGTTGCCGAGAGGCAAATAAAAGCGGATGCGGGTGCCGCCGCCTTCGGCTGCGGTCATGGTCATTTCGCCGCCCATCTGTTCCACGGTGGCGTGCGACAGGGCCAGGCCCACGCCCAGTCCTCCCGGCTTGCCGCTGTTGAACAGGCTGGTCGCCGGCAGCACGGCATGGTCGGGATCGAAACCCCGTCCGTAGTCCCGGACTTCGCCGCGCAGGGCGCCATAGCCGTATTCCAGATGCAGGTCCACGCGGGGCGCGTCGGCGGATTCCCCCGCGTCCGCGGCGTTGTTCAGCAACGCCTGCAGCAGGTGGGCGATGGCCGGATCGACGCGCAGGCTGGTGGGCAGCGTGCCCGAGCGTTGGAGGTCGATGGTCGGCCGGATCAAACGCCATTGCCCCACGACGCGAACCAGATCCACGGCGGTTGGGACCGCCAGATTGCGGATGCGTTCCCGGCACAGGGCCAGAAGCTGGCTGAGGGTAGTGACGTCTTCGCGCAGGTCTTCGTCATCCTGGACCTCGGCGGCGATCTCGTCGGTCAGCAGCGTCATGGTGGCCAGCGGCGTGTTCAGCTCGTGCGCCATGGCGGCGGCGTGGGTCGCCAGGGCGACGATGCCTTCGTTGCGGGTGAAGCGTTCGCGCAGGCGGGCCAGTTCGCGCTCGCGGGCGCGCATGTCGGCGGCCAGGCGGGTCGAGAACACCAGCACCACGACGACCGAAATCAGGAAATTGGCGCCCAGGCCCCACAGCAGCAGGGTGTGGGGGTCCACGTCGCCGCGCAGGGGCTGACCGAAGATGGCGGCGGCGCCATAGCCCAGCACGCCGGCCAGCGCCGCGGCCAGCGCCCAGTTGCGCGGCAGCGCCAGCGCGGCCAGGGCGGTCAGGATGAGGAACATCGTGCCGAACGGGTTGCTGATGCCACCGCTCCAGCCCACCATCCAGGCCAGCACCGCCATGTCGATAAACAGGTGGCCGAAGGCGGTGGCGTGGGAGAGGTCGCGCGGATGGCGCAGGCGCAGGCTGGCGTAGACGTTGAAGCCGATCAGCATGCCCACGCCCAGCCACAGCGGTTCCAGCGGCAGATCCAGGCCCAGCACGCTGCTGGCGACGAGGACGGTGGCGGCCTGGCCCGCGATGGCGAGCCAGCGCAGGCTGCAGAGGGTTCGCAGGAATGAAAAGGCGGAACTACCGGGCATATCCAGATACAGAGGGCCGGCTAGCTTGCCGGCAGTTACGGGCGCCCGGCTGCGCGGAACGCTGGCATCCGGAGCGCGGCGGCGGTGGCCGGCTGCTGCCCGGGCCGGAAGGCGCGGGATTCGGACGTGCAGGCATTGTATGGTGAATCGGAGGGCGGCGCTGTCGCGGCGGCGGGGCTATGTGTCCCTGATATGTGGCCGCCGATAGGTGAACATGCGAGCATGGAGCGCCACCGATAGGCGTTCAAATGGCGAGATCGCGGTGCGACCCCGCCACGCGGCAGGCGCGCGATGAGCGCCTGCCGCCCGTCATCAGTGGCCGTGACCGGCCGCCGGCGCGGCGGTCGCATTCAGCGGCCGGGCCACCGCGTCAATCGGCACGCGCCGTTGCTGACGGGCCGCGTCTTCCACGATCAGCGTCAGCGCGACGTGATCGCCCGGCACGATCTGCTTGGCCAGGTCGATGAGCATGACGTGGTAGCCGCCGGGCTTCAAATCCACCGCCTGGCCGGCGGGCAGGTCGATGCCGGCCACCTGGCGCATCTTCATGACGTTGTCCTGCATCGCCATCTCGTGCACTTCCACGTGCTTGGCCGCCTGCGATTCCACGCCGACCAGCCGGCCGGCTTCCTTGGACGTCAGTTGCATGAACACGCCGGTCGCGTGCTGGTTGGGCACGGTCGCGCGCACCCAGGCGTCCTGCACGGACAGGCCGGCGTCCTGCGCCAGCGCAACATGGCTGAATCCGGCCAGGGCCAAAGCGAAGACGGCGGCCAGGGGTTTGATCGAAAGCTTCTTCATGAGGGTTTCCTTTATTGGGTCAGAGCACGGTGCGCAGGTCTTGCGCGCATTCCTGCGCGCTCTGCTGATGGCGCAGCGCCACGCGCAGCTTGCCTTCGGCGTCGATGAGGTACGTCAGCGCGGTGTGGTCCATGGTGTAGGACGAGCCGGTCTGGACCTTCTGGTAGAACACCTTGAAGGCCTGGGCGGCGGCGCGGGTCTGTTCCGCCGTGCCGCGCAGACCGATGAAGCCGGGATCGAAGGCCTGGGTGTAGGCGCGCAGGATCTCAGGCGTGTCGCGCTCGGGATCCACGGTAATGAAGAGAACGCGCAGCTTGTCGGCATCCTTGCCCAGCAGCGTCTTGATCTCGACGGCGCGGGTCAGCGCCGTCGGGCAGATGTCCGGGCATTGGGTGAAGCCGAAGAACAACATGACCGGATGCCCGCGGTAGTCGGCCAGGGTGCGGGTTTTGCCGTCGGTGTCCTGCAACTGGAAATCGCCGGTGGTCATGCCGGACAGGTCCATACCGTGCAGCGGCGGGGCGTCGGGACCGCAGCCCGCCAGCGGCAGCAGCGCCAGCGTCGACAGCAGCAGACGCCGTCGCGGGTCTGGAGCGCCCAATGCCGGGGCGGCGGGCGTCACGCCGGCGGGCGGGCGCGAAAAAAGGGGATTCATTTAAACCCCTGGATTGAC
>NZ_DIEJ01000216.1:0-9275 GCF_002418565.1 Achromobacter sp. UBA5777
GGAAGGCACCCGGCCCCCGGGCGCCGCGGGGGCGGGCGGGCGCACCCCGGCGGTCAGCGACACGCGATCGTCGCGGCGCATGTCGCGCGACGCCAGCGCCACGTTGAAGGCCAGCGCAAAACTGACGATGACGTTGAGCGCGCCCGTCGCCATCGTGCCCGCCACGGCCAGCCAGAACACCTCCGTATACACGAGCTCCCAGCCCAGCGTCGCAATCGCGGCCGCGATCTGGCCGGCGCTGAGCGACACGTGGCGGACCTCCAGGGTCGATCCCAGCGCGCTGACAAGGGCCGGCAGCAGGCCCAGCATCAGTCCCAGCGAGACGTTGGCGGCGATCTGCGAAACGTTGCGCCGCCAGAAGCCCGCCCACCGAACGGCGCCGCGCGCGCCGAGCAGGTAGCGGGTGCGCCGGCCGTACGCCATCACGTCGTGCACGCGATGCAGCGCGAACCAGTTGTCGGCCCAGCCGGCGATCAGGCTGGACACCCAGATCAACGCGCCGGTCACTGCGGCATACAGCGGCGTCGGTCCCCAGAATGACAACGATTGCAGCGTGTCTTGCGCCTTGTCGGCATCGATTAAAGGCTGTTCCAAAAACCGCATGGCCAACCACTGAATCGCCCAGGCCAGCGGAAACACCACGGCCAGGTTGCCCGCAATCGCGGCGGCGTTCGAACGCAGCATCGCCAGCGTGTCGTCGACGAACGCCTCGCGTCCTTCGGGCGAGTAGGCCGCGTCCAGCCGGCGGGCCAGCGCCGGTCCCGTCATGGCCGGCTGCTTGGTGGCAAGTGTGAAATGCGCGAACTGGATCACGAGAAAACTGCCGGCGTAGTTCAGCGCGTTCAGCAGGCCTTCCACCCATTTGTCCAGGTGGGCAGACGTGATGATGAACTTGACGTACACCGTGAACGCCACCACGAAGCCGCCGCCCATGGACGCCTTCAGCATGTCCATGTATTCGAGCGTGTCGCGGGCGATGTAGTGTTCGCCGGTCTCGGCGCTGCGGTCCATCACGCGGCGCGCCAACTGAAAGAGCGACGACGCCGCCAGATGCCGGATGCTGCTGCGGGCCAGTGTGCACCGGATCAGCTCGGCCATCAGGTGCGCGTACCGGTGGCGTTGCGTGGGGTCGATCCACACGCCCAGCAGCAGCTCGATGCGCGCCAGGCGCAGCTTCATGCACTCGATCTGGTAGACCACGTCGACCGCGACGCCATTGCGCTTGAGCTCTTCGTAGACGGCGTCCCCGGCCGCGCGGCAGTCGTCCAGCAAGGCGCGCAGCACGTTCAGGCGCTGGCCCACCACCTCGCGCGGCGTGTCCGGCGTGCTGTCGAAGAGTTCTGCCGCGGTGCCCTCCAGCGCGAAGAACGGCGATTCTTCGACGCGGCCCGGCACACGGGAGCGGATATCCTGGCTGAGTCCGACGGCGCGCACCTGGCTGACGAGCACCTGCATGCTGCTGATCAGCGCCTGGTCCAGCCGCCGGGCAAGCGCGTCGGGCGTGGGGGCTGACCACGCATCGGTTTCTTTTGCCGGGTCGTCCTCTTTCAGACGCAGCAGCGCGCGCACGCGCGCCAGCGTCTCGTCGTCCAGCGACGCGATCCATTGCGCGTCACCGGCGCGGCGAAACAGCAGCGTGAAGAGCCCCGACATATCGCCCTGATTGACGGTCGGCGGCAACATCCACGCCACGATGCGGCGCCAGAACTCGCCCCAGAAGCCGGGACGAGACGCCACGCCGGTATCGCACAGGAGGGCGGTGGGGTCGTTGTCCGCCAGCACCGAGCGCAGCGTGGCCGCCGTGCGGGCCGCAACGGCGGGATTGCGTTCCAGCACCTGCAGCAGGTAGCGCAGGCGGGCGTGGCGCGGGTCGCGCCCCTCTTCGTGTGCCGGCTCGCCGTCCGGACGGTTCAGCCAGCGGCCAAGGTCGACCAGCCACAGATTCCGTTCGGCCAGCGGGGCTTGAGGGTCGGCATTGGACAGGATGACGTCAAGCTGCGACCCGCCACGCCGCCAGGTCCGCCAGTTGCGCCATAGAGAGGTAAGCATGGTCGGGCCTCGCGCGTCATCGGGAATCGGGGGCGCGGCGCAGCGAGAAACCCTGCGCCTCGTTCATGGCCAGGTAGCTGACGTTGCGCGACACCACCGGCGGCTTGTCGCCCGCGTGCAAGGCGCGCACCTCGTCCAGCACCATCTTGTCGGCCAGCGTCATGCGGTCGATCATCCGCAGGTACTGCATCCAGCTTTCCACCAGAAAGACCTCGCGCCAGACGCCCTCGCGCTCCAGGTCGCGGAACAGCTGCCACTGCTGCGCGCCATTGCGCAGCCGCAAGAGGCGAAGCGGCCGGGCGGCGTGGATCAGCGCGGCAAGGTTGTCCGGGTTGACCAGGTATTCGACGGCAACCAGCACCGCGCCGCGCTGCGTGTTGAAGCCGGCGGCGGCCATGGCCGGTTCGGTGTCGTCGGCGCGCGTCAGCGACCGCGCGTCCACCTGTTCCGGCAGACGAGAGCGATACAGCAGCGCCACGGTCACGCCCAGCACGATGCCGGCTGCCGACAGCGCGCCGGCCACGCCCATCGTGCCCGCGAAGTGGCCCCACATGAACGAGCCCGCCGCCAGGCCGCCGAAGATCGCGGTCTGATACAGCGCCAGCGCGCGCGCCTTCACCCAGTCCGGGACCAACAGCTGGACGGTTGTGTTGTAGGTGGCCAGCACGCCGATCCAGCAGCCGCCCGACAGCAGCAGCGCCGGAAACGCGACCCACAGCGTATCGGTGAGGCCCAGCGCCAGCAGACAGGCGGCCAGGAGCGCTGCGGCCACGCTGATCAGACCGCCGGATCCCCACGCCGCGCGCGCCCGGCGCACCAGCACGCTGCCCAGGATGGCGCCCACGCCCAGCGCGCCAAGCATGTAGCCGTACAACAGCGCGCTGCCGCTTTCGTGCTCGTGCGCCAAGAGCGGCAACAGCGCCCATAGCGCGCTGGCCGACAGGCCGAAGGCGAACGAGCGCAGCATCACCACGCGCGTCACCGTCGAATGCTGCGTGTAGCGCAGCGCGGCGACCACGCCTTCAAAGAGGCCTTCGGGCGGCAGGCGGCGCACGGGCAGGTCGCGCTTCCAGCGCCAGATCGCCCAGATCAGCCCGGCGTAGCAGAAACAGTTCAGCAGAAAGACCCAGGACGTGCCCAACGCGCCCAGCAGCAGGCCGCCGATGGCCGGCCCCACCGCCCGCGCCACGTTGAAGTTGACGCTGTTCAGCAGCACGGCGCTGCCGACGTGCTCGCGCGGCACCTGTTCGCCCACGGCAGCCTGCCACGCGGGCGTGACGATCGCGCTGCCGATGGCGATGCAGAACACGGATGCAATCAGCGTGATGGGGTGCAACAGCCCGGCGAAGGCGAGGATGGTGATGAAGACGCCGCCCGCCAGCTCCAGCAGCATGCCTGCAAGCATGACGCGGCGCCGGTCGTGGTTGTCGGCCAGCACCCCGGTCAGGATCGACAGGGCGACCAGCGGAAACGCCGCCGCCACCTGGATCATCGCGACCATCAGCGGACTGCTCTGCTCCGTGGTGATGACCCACGCGGCGGCCACCGATTGCGCCCAGGTGCCCAGGTTGGCAAACAGGTTGGCGATCCAGATGACGCGAAAGGCGGGGAAGGCGAGAGGGGAGAGCGTGCTGACCTGCAGGACAGGCGCGGGCGCGGCCGGAGGGGCCGCCGGCAGATCGGTCGAAGCCGAAACGGGCTGCAGCATGGGAACGTGGCCGGACGCGAGGATCGCGCCCGTTCTGGGCTGGGTCGGGGTCGCTCAATGGTACGCCCAAGGCAGGCGGCCGAGGAGGGCGGCCCGCGCTTTTCCGGTAACCTGCGCGCTGGCCTTGTTACCGGCCGGGGCGCGGGCGTTGCGACGCTGCTTGTGCGGATTCTTGCGTGGATCCGGGCAGCGGTGCAGAGCCGCCGCGAACGCAGCCGCGCCCTCCCTGTTTCACTATTTACGTTTGCTGATTCAATGACTTTGACTTTCAACGGGCGCGCGTTCGCCGCCCTGCTTGCCGTGACCGCCGTGCTGGCGCTGATTGCCACTCTGGGCGCGCCTTACCCCTTCCTGCGTGGATTCGTGGGGGATGTGGTGGCGGTGGGCTGGGCTTATCTGCTGTACCGCAGCTTTGTTCGAGCGGGCGTGCTGCCGCTGGCCCTGGCGGCGCTGTTCACGGGGTATGCGGTCGAACTGGGCCAATACCTGGCGCGGCACTTTGGTTGGCGCATCGAGCAGCCGGTGCTGCGCGTGGTGTTCGGCAGCGTGCCGGATTGGTGGGACGTGCTGGCCTACACCGTAGGCTTTGCGATTGTGCTGGTGCTTGCCGGCGGCAACGCCCGGCGTCAGCGGAACGCGGCGCAGCAGAACGCCCGGATGCAGGTCAGTCTGCGCGCACGGCGCTGACGGGCCAACAGCGGGACCAATAGCGGGACCAACAGCGCGGGCGCCGCGCTCGTCCGGGAAGGCGCCCGGGCGGTCAGGCAGGAGTGTCTCACCCCGGCCTTTTCAAGCCAGGACGTTCAGTCCCAGGCTTTTCCTTCAGCCAGCTTGGCAGACCGTGTCGTCGCGTTGCGCGCGTGCTGCGGGTGCGGCTGCGCGTAGCGGTTGCAGACGCGCGTTGCGGAACGGGGCCAGCAATTCGGCCCAGGATGACGGGAACAGCGGCGTGGCGTGGCGCACGGCGTCGCGGCGAGCGTAGTGAGTGAGCAGTTGTTGACCGATCGGGGCGTCGCCCAGCGGGTGGCGGTTGTTCATGGTATTTCCGTATTGCGTTGAAATTGTATTCATTGTACGCCTGCGGCGCACTTCGGTCCAATCCCCCTCGTGTACGGTAAGTGCTTGATCTGATTGAAGCTGTCCCTCTTTAAGCCTAGAACCTCGGGATTGCCCTAGCGGTCCAAAACAGTAGACGGTATACAATGTTCATCATGCCCGGGCTGACACAGGCCTGGAATTACTCCCACTGGACCTGGAGCGAGTCATGGCAGAACTGATGAACCGAGATGAATTCCGCACGGCGCTGGAAAACGCGATCAAGGGCAAGAGCGCAAACGCGTCGCCCTTTTCGATCGCCTGGGCCGAAGGCAAGCTGAGCCGCGAGCATCTGTCGCGCTGGGCCGAAAACCACTATCACTATGTCGGCCCCTTCGCCGACTACCTGGGCTACCTGTACGCCCGCACGCCGGACACCTACACCGAGGCCAAGGATTTCCTGCTGGCCAATATGTACGAAGAGGAAATCGGCGGCGACCGCCACACCGACCTGCTGATCCGCTTTGCCGAAGCCTGCGGCACCACCCGCGAACGGGTCACCAATCCGGACAACATGTCGCCTACGACGCGCGCGCTGCAAAGCTGGTGTTATGCCGTGGCCATGCGCGAGGATCCGATCGTCGCAGTGGCCGGGCTGGTGGTGGGCCTGGAATCGCAGGTGCCCTCCATCTACCGCAAGCAGACGCCGACCCTGCGCGAGAAGTACGGCTTCACCGACGAGGAAGTGGAGTTCTTCGACCTGCACATCGTGTCCGACGAGATCCACGGCGAACGCGGCTACCAGATCGTGCTGGAGCACGCCAACACGGTAGACCTGCAGCAGCGCTGCCTGAAGATCTGCGAAATCGGCGCGCAGATGCGGCTGCTGTACACCACGGCGCTCTATACCGACTACGTGCAGGACGAGATCAAGCTGCCCGAACTGGGCCTTGCCGCCTGATCGCGCGTACCCGCCCGGCCGCCCTGCCCGGCCGGGTGGTGGCCGCACCGCAGAACCTGGACGAAGACCTCATGCCTACCGTTGTGTTTCATAAAGGCGGCCAGACCTACACCGACGTGGTGAAGGACAACACCAACCTGGTGGTGCGGGCCGGCATCAAGCAGTTTCCGTTTCCGCATCTGCGCTACGAATGCGGCATGGGCAAGTGCGCCAAGTGCGCGTGCCGCATCATCGCCGGGGCAGAGCATCTGCCGCCGGTGAACTGGAAGGAAAAGAAGCAGCTGGGCGAGCGCGTCGAGCAGGGCTACCGGCTGGCATGCCAGCTCTGGCTGAACAGCGACATCGAGCTGTCGCAGGACGTGGAGGCATGATGGCGCAGGATTCGACCTATGTGATCCTGACCTCCAAGCCCGGCATCTTCCGCACCGAGGCGGGCGAGGGGGCGGACATCATCGAGACCTATGACTACACGTTCTACGGGCGCGCGCTGGCGGTGTTCAGCATCGCCCGCCTGGAGCGCGAGATCAAGCTGGTGGTCACCGAGGAAACGCCGCCCTACGTGGTCAACCACGTGCCGTCCAAGTTTCTGGAGAAGTTCTCGTCGGTGGACGCGGCCCGCAAGGAGCTGGCGCACCTGACGCGTTTTGGCAGCATGGCGTCGACGCTGACGCTGCGGTCCGGCGCGCGCGCCGCGGAGCACTGAATATATGGTCCAGATCACGTTCCTATCCAACGGCGGCCTGGTCGCCACCGCGCCGGAAAACAGCAACCTGTTGCGCGTATCGCTCAAGGAAAAGGGCGGCATCCCGTTCAAGTGCGGGGGCGGCCTGTGCGGCACCTGCAAGTGCCGGATCGAAGAGGGGCTGGAAAACACCGACGCCATCAAGCCGAAGGAGCGCAAGCACCTGCGGCCGGAAGACTTCGAGGCCGGCTACCGCATGGCCTGCCAGACGTTTGTGAATGGCGACGTGAAGGTGTCGTGGGTGGTGCAGAACGGCAAGGGGATCGTGGTCGGCGCGGCGCCGGGCGCGGTGGAGACGGCCACGACCTGATGCCCGTCTCCGGATACGGGTTGCCGGATGTTTGATGGCTGATGCCCGACGCCCGAGGCCCGATGACTCGGTGGCAAAAGCCGATGCGGGTGCGGCGGGTCGAACCGCCGCTGGCCACTGCGCGGCTGCCGGCGCTCAGGCCACCGACGCCTGCTGCGGCGGCTGTTGCGCCTCGGTGTAGGCCTTGGCCGCGTTATGCACGTGCTGGCTGGCCAGCAGTGCCGCCAGATCGCCGTTGCCCGCGATGACGGCGTTCAGGATCTGCGAATGCTCGTCCCAGTTCTGCTTGGCGCGGCGCATGTTGCTGGGCGCGAACAGCAGGGCGGTGCGATCGCGCAGCGAGCGCATCAGGTCGGTCAGCACCACGTTGCCGCCGATCGTGGCCAGCATTTCATGGAACTGCGAATTGAGCGCCAGGAACTTGTCCAGCTTCTCATCGCGCGCGGCTTCCGTGCCTTCACGCAGAAAAGCCTGCAGGCGCTCCACCGTCTTTTCGTCGCGGCGCTGCGCCGCCAGCTTGGCGTTCAGGCCTTCCAGCGTGGCGCGCACTTCCACCATGTCGTAGGCCACGGCATCCGACAGCACCGACACGGACGCCCCGCGGCGCGGCTCGATGGTGACCAGGCCTTCGGCCGCCAGCGCGCGCAACGCCTCGCGCACCGGGATGCGGGATACACCCATTTCTTCGGACAGGCGCCCTTCCACCAGGCGGTCGCCCGGCGTGAATTCGCCGCTCAGGATGCGTTCGCGCAGCTTGTCGCGGATGACGGCAAACAACTGCGGGTGCTGCTCGCCGATCTTCAGCGGGGACGAATGCTGCGTCTCGACGGCTTGCGGGCTGACGGGGGAGGTTGTCATGGCGAGCAGGTTTGGCGTAATGGATATAGTCGGCATTGTATTACCGGGTGTAGCCGGCCGTCGCTGGCGGTTTGCCGCATCAGTGCACCCAGAATGACTTCACCAGCACGCCCACCGCGCCCATGGCGCAGGCCACGAGCAGCACGCCGCGCACCGCGCGGGGAGGCAGCAGGGTGCGCAACCGGCTGGAGACGGCGAATCCGGCCAGCAGAAACGGCGCCAGACTGAGCGCCAGCCCGGCGTGGTAACCCGTATAGCGCTTGGCCAGCGCCAGCATGGCGAGCGAAAAAATGGATCCCAGAAAGAGCACCATGCCCAGCGTGGCGCGCAGCCGCGGCGGCGCGGCGTGCTGCAGCACGATGGCGATGGGCGGGGCGCCCACCGACGTCATCGTGCCCATGATCCCGGAGGCCACGCCCGCGCCGGACACCCGTCCCGGCGTGGCCGAGAACTTCAGCCCTGCCACGCTGAGCGCAACGGCGGCCAGGATCATGCAGGCAAAGAGCACGCCCAGCGCTTG
The DNA here is from genome assembly GCF_002418565.1 of Achromobacter sp. UBA5777. Lineage (NCBI taxonomy): Bacteria > Pseudomonadati > Pseudomonadota > Betaproteobacteria > Burkholderiales > Alcaligenaceae > Achromobacter > Achromobacter sp. UBA5777. The sequence goes on from NZ_DIEJ01000216.1 coordinate 8,184, forward strand.
CGGCGCAAAGCGCGCCATGGCGTAGATCGCGATCAGGGTGCCGACGGCGCGCCCGGCCAGGGCGTAGGAGACGGCGGGCCAATCGATCGCGGCGCGCTCGCGCAGGGCGGTCAAGAGCGAGATGAAGCCGCCCAGGGTCAGGAGCGGGCCCGGCGCCAATTGCGGGAAGAACATGGCCGCGACCGGCGCGGCAAACATCGCAAACCCCACACCGCCCACGCCTTGCGCGACGGCCGCGCCGAAGACAACAGCCGCCATGGCCGCGTAGTGCCACAGATCGGGGAATTCCAGGGAAGACAACATGCCTGAGGACTTTGCAATTTATGTATACGATAGTCTATCGATGAATCTGGATGCTGATCGAAAATTCCTCTAAAACTCGGGTAAACCCTTGTTTTTCAGCTAAAAATCAGCCCGAAACCGGCACTATCGGTTTCCCTAGGCGGCGCATATTTCGATTGGTATGGCTTAGAACGAAATATAGTATACCGAGTGTGGCGACCCAACAGCCACGCATACAAGGGGAATAGCGCATGCAATCCGACGTCGTGCTCACTGCCGCTCATTGGATTTACCTGATCAGTGTGGCCGCCATCATCCTGACGATGATCCTGCGCGCCAATGTCGTGGTGCCTTCCGTCATCGGTACGTTCCTGGTCGTGCTGGCGATCACGGGCAATCCGATCAGCGGACTGATCGGCATCTTTTCGGCCAGCTTCGTCGCCGCCAAAGAGCTCTTCAACATCTTTCTCGTCATCACGTTCATGACGGCGCTTCTCAATTCCCTGAAGACGCTGCAGGCCGACGTGCGCATGGTCCAGCCATTTCGCCGGGTCATGCGGGGCGGGCATTCGTCGTTCGTGATCATCGCCCTCTGTACTTATGTGATCTCGCTGTTCTTCTGGCCCACGCCCGCCGTGCCGCTGGTGTCCGCCATCCTGTTGCCGGCCGCCATCGCGGCCGGGCTGCCGCCGCTGGCCGGCGCCATGGCCATCGCGATCGCGGGGCAGGGCATGGCGCTGTCGTCGGATTACGTGATCGGTGTGGCGCCGAGCATCAGCGCCAAGGCGGCGGGGGCGGCCGTCAGCGCCG
>NZ_DIEJ01000157.1:0-2948 GCF_002418565.1 Achromobacter sp. UBA5777
GCTGGATGCGGCGCGGCAGTTTCTCGCTTCCCTGGACGACGGCGCCGCGGGCGGCGCCTCCGACACGGCCGCCGGCGCCCGGCAGGCCATCACCATCAATGCAGCAAGCTGACTCCAGACATGACTCTTACCTTTGATTCCGCCACGCCCATGACACACCGCGCCCGCCGCTTCGCCCTGACCGTGCTCGCCACGGCCGTTCTCGCCGGTTGCGCCGTCTCGCCGCCCGAAAAGCTGAGCACGCAGGACCTGCTGCAGCTCGATCAGGCCGACCGCGGCGCCATGTTCGCGCACCAGGAGCCGGTGACGGGCCCGATCACGCTGGACGAGGCCATCGCCCGCGCCGTCAAGTACAACCTGCAGCAGCGCCTGGCGCTGATGGAGCGTGCGCTGGAAGACGACCTGACCGACGTCCAGAAGCAGGGCATGTTGCCCAAGCTGACTGCCCGCGCCGGCATGCGCGCCCGCAACAACGATTACGGTTCGTCCAGCGAATCGCTGGCCACCGGCACGCAATCGCTGGTGCCGTCCACCAGCCAGGAACGGGACACGCACACGGCCGATCTGCAACTGACGTGGAACGTGCTGGACTTCGGCCTGAGCTACTTCGGCGCCAAGGCGCAGGGCAACAAGGCGCTGGCGGCCGAAGAGCGCCGCCGCCGCGTGGTGGCTGACATCATCCGGCAGACGCGCACGGCGTACTGGAATGCCGTGACTGCGGAACGCCTGAAAGACCGCGTGTCCTCGACACTGGCCGAAGCGCGCCAGACGCTGGAATATGCGCGCCAGACCGAGCAGAAGCGCCTGGTCGCGCCCATCCTGGCCCTGCGCTACCAGCGAGATCTGCTGAACATGGTGCGCCAGACCGAGGCGCTGGACAACGAACTGGCGCAGGCCAAGGCGCGCCTCGCCACGCTGATGAACCTGCCGCCCAGCGCGGACTTCCAGCTGGCCGCGCCGGACGCCGCCACCATGGCGCCGCCCGTGCTCGCCTACGAACTGCAGGACCTCGAAGCCCTGGCAATGGTCCGCCGCCCCGAACTACGCGAAGAAAGCTATCTGGCGCGCAACGCCGTGCTGGAAACGCGCATGTCGCTGCTGCGCCTCTTGCCCAACGCGTCGCTCTTTGGCGGGCTGAACTACGACAGCAACAAGTACCTGGTCAACAACAGCTGGGCGGACGCCGGCATGCAGGTGAGCTGGAACCTGCTCAGCGTGCTGTCGTGGTCGTCGATCACCCGCGCCGGCGAGTCGCGCGAACAGGTGGCCGAACTGCGCCGCCAGGCCTTGCGCATGACCGTGCTGAGCCAGGTCCATATCGCCTGGCTGGAACGACAACGCGCGGAAACCGCCTTCCGCCGCGCCAGTGAACTGAGCCGTTTGCAGGACGCGATTCAGGTGCAGACCGAGAACGCCGCGCGCAGCAGCGCCGAGACGCATCTGGAAGTGGTGCGCGCAAAGGTCGAGACCCTGCTCGCCACGCGGGCCCGCGACCTGAGCTACGCCGAACTCGTCAATGCCCAGAACACCATCTACCAGGCCGCCGGGATCGATCCCCTGCCCGAACGCATCTCCGATGAAAGCCTGGCCAGCCTGGCGCGTGACATCGCCGAGACCAACCAGCAGATCGAACGCGGCCACGTCGACATTCCGCGCCTGGCCGTGGCGCCGCAAGCCATCGATACGAACGGACAGGCCATCGCAACGCCCGTGATCGACCCCGTTGCGTCCGTAACCGAGCCCGCCGGGCCGCCCGCGCTGCGCACCGTCTCCGGCAACCTGTGGAGCAGCGTCGGTTCCGTCGCCAGCGCCGGCGGCGCGGACAACCAATCGGTGAAAGCGCGCTGACATGCCGATTCTGCAAGCCTCCATATCGCGGCACGGCGCGCGCCTGCTGCTGGCAGCGAGCGTTGCCGCGTCCGCGGCCGTCCATGCCCAGACGCCGCCGCTCGTCCCCATGACCGCCCCGGCCGCCGCCGACACGGCTCGCGCCCCACCCCTGGCCGNNGCTCGCGCCCAACTCGTGGCCGCGCGGCGTGCGGTGATTTCCAGCAGCCTGTCCGGCAAGATCGACGCGCTGCCGTTTCGGGAAGGCGACCGCTTCAAGAAGGGCGATGTGCTTGTCGCCTATGACTGCGCCTTGAACCGCGCCCGGCTGGAACGCGCCGTGCTGGCCGAATCGGCCGCGCGCAAGAAGCAGGCGGTCGCCGAGCAGCTGGAGGCGCTGCGCTCCATCAGCCGATCCGACGTCGAACAGGCGCGCGCGGCGGTCGCCGTCGCCCGTGCCGAAAGCAACGCCGAAAGGGTGCTGGTGGATCGCTGCGTCATTGCCGCCCCGTTCGCGGGCCGGGTCGGCGAAACCTATGCGCGCGCATCGGAAAGCGTGGCCGAAGGCGAGAAGCTCGTCAGCATCTACGACGACTCCGCCTTCGAACTGGAAGCGATCGTGCCGTCGCGATGGCTGGCGTGGCTCAAGCCCGGTTCGCCGCTGCGCGTCACCGTCGACGAGACGGGACGCACGTACGAGGCTTCGGTCTCGCACATCGCGGGCGCCGTGGACCCGGTCAGCCAGTCGGTCAAGATCATTGGCCGCCTCGCTGACGCGCAGAACACGGCCGCCGAACTGCTGCCCGGCATGAGCGGCAGCGTGCGCGTAGACCTGCCCCCCGCGGGAACACCGTGACGGACATTGCTGCACGAGAAAACCTGCTGGCCGCGCTGCTCCAGCTGGAAAAGCGCGCGCGGGCCTGCGCGGACGCGCAGGCGCTCGCGTTTCTGATGGTCAACGACACGCATGCGCTAGCGCCGTACCGGCAGGCAGCGCTGTGGCTGCCGGGCGCCGGCGGCGATGGTGTCGTCTCCGCGCTGTCGGGCCTGGCGGTGCCGGACCCGAATGCGCCCTATACCGTGTGGCTGGCGGGCCTGCTGGCCAGCCGCGCGCGCGACGG
>NZ_DIEJ01000024.1:0-16608 GCF_002418565.1 Achromobacter sp. UBA5777
CGCCGGCGCCGGCCGCTTCCGCAGCTTCGGCCGCCTGCGCCGGGCTAGGTCCTGCGACCGCTGCGGGGGTGGCCGCCGCCGCCGCGGAGGCCTGCGAAAACTGCTTCCAGACTTCAATCGCGCGCAATCGCTGCTTGGCCACGACCTGAATGCGATCGCGCAGGTTTTCGTCGCGGGCCAGCAGCGCATGGAAGTCACGAGAAGACAGCATCAGCAGCTTGCTGTACCCCAGCGATGTCACGTCCGGCGTCAATTGCTCTTCGCCCAACAGGCCCAGTTCGCCAAAGAATTCGCCGCTGCCCAGTTCGATCATGGTGTTGTCGGGCAGATGGACCGCGACCGCGCCCGACGCTACAAAGCACATCTCCTCGCCGTGCCGCCCTTTGGTCAACACCCGCTGGTCGGGCAGGGCCAGGCGCGGCTTGAGCAGCTTGCTGATGGCGCGCAGGGAGTCGGGCGACAGGCCTTCGAAGAGCGGCACGCGCTTGATCAGTTCGGCCGCACTCATTTCGATGTCCAGCGGCGGATGCTTGTCGATGTGCGCCCAGCGGCTTTTCAGTTGCTCGGTCAGGTCGGCATAGACTTCGCCGCTGATCAGGAACTGCTCAAGCATGTCGCGGTAGCGGATGCGTTCAAGCTCGCGCGCCACGCGGCCCAGATAGCTTTCCTGCAGCCATTGGGCGTACGACGGGTATTGCAGGTTCAGCGCCTGCATCGCGTTTTCGATCAGGTCCAGACGGCGCTGATGCAGCGACACGATGCGCTGCGTGGCCTCTTCGCCCAGCAGCGGCGTGATCTGCTCGCGGGCAAAGCCGATCAGGCGCTGCGCGACCGACCGCTTGCTCATCAGATTGGCAAAGCGCTGGCCCAGCTCGCGCGCCAGCCAGCCCTGGAATCCAAATACGTAATGCAGCCGCAGCGCCAGCCGGAAGCCCGTCGAATAGCGGACGTCGGCGGCAATCGCGCGCTCGAAGCCCTCCACGCCGCCCAGCCGGATCGCGTCTTCCAGCCGCTCGGCCCGCGCCAGCAGCGTTTCGGCCATGCGCCAGTCCACGATCTGCGCCTTCAGGATGTCGAAGAACATTTCCTCTTCGCGCTGCGCCACGATCGCCAAGCCCACGGCCACGCGCTGCTCGTCGGTCATCTGGCTGACCCGGCCGTCGTGCACGCTGGCCAGGCTGGCGTCGAACACGGCGCGGATGCGGTCACGCACTTCGTTGCCGATATGTTCGGCCTTGGCAACTTCCTCGGTCTTGCCCTGCAGGTCCTCCAGCGCCACGGCCAGCACCTGGTTGCGAATGGTGCGCTCGACGGGCGACAACTGGTTCAGCCCCAGCATCCGGATCAGCGGCCGCAGGCTGATGCCGTTGACGAACAGCGTCATCAGCACAAAGCCCGTCGTCGCCACGGCAATGAACTGGCGCGCCTCTTCGGGCACGCCGGTCTGTTCGGTCACTGCCAGCGCCAACGCCAGCGACACGGCGCCTCGCAAGCCGCCCCACAGCATCACCACCTTGTACGGATTGCTGACTTTGGTGCCCAGCCGCGTCAAGCCCAAAAGCGGCAGCAGTCCGAACACCACGATCGCGCGCGCCACCAGCGTCACCACGAACACCACGCCCACCAGGACCAGTTCCTGCCAATCGGCCGCGGCCATCAGCTTGGGGATCAGCATGGCCGCAAACAGGAAGATGAGGGAGTTGGCCCAGAAGCCAAACTGCTCCCACGCGCTGGACAGATGCTCGAAGGTGGTGGGCGACATGCGCGTGCGGCCGGTGGATCCCACCACCAGGCCCGCGATCACCGTGGCCACCACACCCGAGACATTCAGGTAATGCTCGGAGATGAAGAAGGACAGGTAGGCCAGCGTCAGGGTCAGCGTGATCTCGGCGGTAGGAAAGCCGCGCAGCCAGGCAAACAGGAAGCAGGCCAGACGCCCCATCGCAAAGCCGGCCACGCCGCCGCCGATGAAGTGCACGATGAAGTCGTTGAAGATGCCGCTGACGGACAATTCACCCTTGCCGCTCAGCACCGCCAGCAGCACGGAATACAGCGCGATGGACGCCGCGTCGTTGAACAGGCTCTCGCCCTCGACCAGCGTGGTCAGCCGCTTGGGCGCGCCCACTTCGCGAAAGATGCCGACCACCGCCACCGGGTCGGTCGTAGCCACGATGGCGCCGAGCAGCAGGCACACCACCAGCCCATAGGGCGAGATGGCGTCCAGCGTCACGCCGACCACAACCGTGCAGACGACCACGGCCACGATGGCCATCATCAGGATCGGACCGATGTCGTCCATCAGCCGCCGCACGTTCATCGACAGCGCCGTCTCAAAGAGCAGCACAGGCAGGAACACCATCAGGAAGGTCTCTGACGAGATCTCGAAGCGTTCCAGCGAATCGAGAAAGTCGCCGATCCAGGCGGGCGCCCAGCCGTGCACGTGAATCACGATCCCGAGCAGACAGCCCACGATGGCGAGCAGCACCGAATACGGCAGCTTGACGCGGCCGGCCAGGGGCGGCATGAAGCAGACCAGCGTGAGCAGGCCTGCAAGACCAAATACAAGAAAACCAACATCCATGGGTAGCGCCGCGTCCCGATCGTAGTGCGTGTGGAAAGTTCCACAAGAATAGCGGCTTTTTTCCGGCGCTCGCGGCCGGGGCGTGACGGGAATCGAGGAGAATGCACGTTTCGTTACCCCAATGGACGCTTGCGAAACGTGCCGCGCCATGTTTTTTGGGTAATGTGGCATCACGCGAACTTTTGCAGGAGCGGCACGTGGCACGCATCCACACCTTGACCCGGCGCCACGACGCGCCCGCGATGCTCGTCCAGTTGACCGATAGCCATCTGTTCGGCGAGCCCGAAACGTCGATGCTGGGCGTCAATACCGACGCCAGCCTGCGCGCCGTGCTGCGCCAGATCGAGGCCGATGGCAAGCATCCCGACCTGCTGCTCGCCACCGGCGACCTGTCGCAGGATGGCGAGGCCGCGGGCTACCAGCGCTTTGCGCGCATCCTGTCCGAATCGGCCGCGCTGGATCGTGCAACGATCCGTTGCCTGCCGGGCAATCACGATCAACCGTCCGTCCTGCGCCAGGAATTGTCCGACTGGTCGATGCCGGTGACGGACGTGGGCGCATGGCGCGTCGTCACGCTGGACACGACGGTGCCCGGCTCGAACGCCGGCCATCTGTGCAACAGTGAACTCGACATGCTGGAAGCGGCGCTGGCCCAGGCGCCCAACCGCCACACCCTGGTGGCGATGCACCACAACCCGATGCAGATCGACAGCCACTGGCATGACTCGATGATGATCGACAACCCGCAGGCGCTCTTCAAGCTGCTGGCGCGGTTTCCGCAGGTACGCGTGCTCTTGTGGGGCCATGTGCACCACGAGTTCGACCGCCGCCGCCACAACCTGCGCATGCTGGCCACGCCGTCCACGTGCTTTCAGTTCAGCATCCGCGACGGCAAGCACATCGTCGACAACATGGCGCCGGGCTACCGGTGGATCAAGCTTTATCAGGATGGATCGATGGCGACCGGCGTGCGCCGCGTGCAGGACGCGCTGTGGCACAGCGCGCTGCAACCGCCAGACAGCGCGCGCGCAGCTTGATCTGTCCGCGGACGGCGTCGAAATAGGCGCCGTTTTTTATGGGCGTAGCGTTCCGAGCGCGCATAAAAAACGGGGCACCGATATGCTAGGTGCCCCGCAAGCATCCGTCTCATAGGGGAGGGGAAAGAGGAGAAGCCGAGACGGATGACAAGACTGCTAACCGAAGTTCGCGGTCTACATGAAGTTAGGCGGCGCCTTCCCCATTAAGTTTCTGCGAACGCAGAAAATTTGACCCCGAATTTGTATCAATTTATTGGCCGTCCCGCTGTCATCGGCCGGCTGTTAAAAGCCGCGGGCACTGTCACCCGCCAAAGAAAAAGGCCGCAGCGTGCGGCCTTTGTCATGCGCGACGCAGCAATCAGGAAGCGAGGTTGCCGCGCATCTTCTTGAGCGCCGCCGCTTCGATCTGGCGAATGCGTTCAGCCGACACGCCGAACTCTTGCGCAAGCTCGTGCAGCGTGGCGCCGCCGTCGTCCTGTAGCCAACGGGCTTCGACGATGCGGCGCGAGCGCGGATCCAGCGCTTCAAGCGCGGTGGTCAGGCCGGCGCTTTGCAGGTGATCGCGCGCGGCGCGCTCCAGCACGCGCGTGGGTTCCTGGCGGCCTTCGTCGGACAAGTAGGCGATCGGCGCGTAGCTGTCGTCGTCGTCGTCCTGGTTTTCCAGCGACATGTCGCGGCCGGACATGCGGACTTCCATTTCGCTCACGTCTTCGTGGCGAACGTTCAGCTCGCGAGCGATGTGGTCGACCTGTTCGGGATCCAGGGTCTGGCCGTCGGGACGCATGCTGCGCAGGTTGAAGAACAGCTTGCGCTGCGCTTTGGTCGTGGCCACCTTGACCAGCCGCCAGTTGCGGATGATGTATTCGTGGATTTCGGCCTTGATCCAGTGAACCGCGAACGACACCAGGCGCACGCCGCGCTCGGGGTCGAAACGCTTGACGGCCTTCATGAGGCCGACGTTGCCTTCCTGGATGAGGTCAGCGTGAGGCAGACCGTAACCCAGATACTGACGGGCCACGGACACCACAAGACGCAGGTGCGAAAGAATCAGCTCGCGAGCGGCGCCCAGATCTTCCTGGTCGCGCAAGCGGCGGCCGAATTCCGTTTCGCGATCCGCGGTCAACACCGGCAGGCGATTGACCGCGGAAATATAAGCGTCGATCGTACCGAGAGCGCCCGGATTGGCGATGGCCAACGCCAGAGCGTTGCCGGAGGCGGTCAACGAGGTACTGGGTTGCTTCATAGCGGGGGTCTCCGGATGGCGAGAAAACGACATGAATTCGATGTTAGCACTCAAGTAATAGGAGTGCTAATTCGACTATTGCGACGCGTCAAAGTTTCATTTTCATGACGCGTCCCCGTTTATTGGGAGCCGGGCGCGTTCACCACCCGAGGCGCTTCAGCCCCTCGGCGGTGGCTTCGCCATCCGGACGAATGAAGAGCGCGCCGCGCGGGTCCATGAAGACCTGGTAACGGGCCCCGTCGAACAGGGGCATGTAGGCGCCGCTGCCAAATTGGACATCGACAAAGGGGAACCAGTTCGGAAAACTTTTTTTCAGGGAGCCCAAGTCCGGCGCGGGCCAGTCGTCCAGGGGATGCACCGAACGCGTGGCGGTCGCTTCGCGGGCGGCATCGCTGTAGCGGCCCGACAGGCGCTCGAGCCGATACAGTGGCGGCACGCCGGCCATGAGCGCCGGCAGTTTCCAGCGCACGACCCGGGCGTCGATCTGCCACTGGTCTCCGTAAAGTACATATTGCTTGTCGCCGAGGCCTGGGGCATTGGCATTGACCTGGAACTGGCCCTCGGCCTGTTGGCGGATGTCGATGCGGGCGACCGGCTGGTCGGTGGTCAGGCGGACGAACTGCACTAGCGACAGCGCAAGCAGGCCCGATACGCATCCCAGGCACACCAGCAGCAGTCCGCACGCGCGGCGCACCGGCCTGAACTGGAACATGCGGCGTCCGCGTTCGTCCCGGGGACCACCTCTGCCCAGCAGCATGACGATGCCGGGCAAGAGGACGATGACGGCGCCCAGCAGGATCCAGGCGAAGGGAGCAATTCCGTTGATCAAATCAGGCGTTCCTATTCAAGCCGCCGCGTAGTACAGCGCGGCGGGCGCAGGAAGCCGCCACCCGCCGCGGCAGGCTCCCCAGTATAGAAGCGCGTCTTCAGACGGCCGGTTTTCCAAGCCGTTCGACGTGAAACCGGATGTGATCCTCGATGAACGTCGAGATGAAGTAATAGCCGTGGTCGTAGCCGGCCTGGCGACGCAAGGTGAGCGGCTGTCCGGCGGCGGCGCAGGCCGCCTCGAATACCTCGGGATACAACTGTTCGGCGAGAAATTGGTCGGCTTCGCCCTGGTCGATGAGGATGCCGCCGGGGAAGGGCTGCTGCAGTCCGCGCATCAGGGCGGACGCGTCGTAGGCCGCCCAGTCTTCGGTTTGCGCGCCCAAGTAGGCGCCGAACGCCTTTTTGCCCCACGGGCATTGGCTGGGCGCCGCGATCGGGGCGAACGCCGAGACCGAACGGAATTTGCCGGGATTGCGCAGCGCCAGCACCAGCGCGCCGTGGCCGCCCATGGAGTGTCCGAAGATGCCGGTGCGCGACGCGTCGCCAGGCAGTGCGCCGCCGGTGACGATGCCGTGCAGTTCTTGCGTGACGTAGCTGTACATGCGGTAGTGATCGCGCCATGCGGGCGTGGTGGCGTCGACATAGAAGCCGGCGCCGGAGCCCAGGTCCCAGCTCTCGTCCTCGCCGGGCACGCCTGCGCCGCGGGGGCTGGTGTCGGGCGCGACCAGCATCACGCCCAGTTCCGCTGCCAGCCGCTGCGCGCCGGCCTTGATCATGAACGTTTCTTCGGTGCAGGTCAGGCCCGCCAGGTAGAACAGCACCGGCACCGGGCCGTGCTCGGCCTGCGGCGGCACATAGACCGAAAACCGCATTGGCAGGCCGATTTCGGTGGAGTCGTGGCGGTAGTAGCGCTGCGTGCCGCCGAAGCACCGATGCTGCGAGATGAGTTCGAGGGACGCGGACATGGGCTTGCTCCGGAGAAGAATAAATCGAGGTGGATAAAACGTCGGCGGGTTAGGGGAATCCACGGTGCGACGTTCCGTCGCCGAATGTTAACCTGCCCCTCAATGAGCGCTCGCCACAAAAAAATACGATTCCGCGCTCAGATTGTGATCACGGCACTTGACCAGCGCCCACCGTGGCACTATTTATATACCGTGTGTGAAGACAACCCGTTCTTCCTGATACGCAAGCCCTGACACTATGGCCCGTCTGCCCCGTCTGTATGCCCCTGGGCTGCCCCAACTGGTGCAGGCCAACTTTATTCAGCCGTTGGCGGCGCCATCGCAACCCGCGCCCGCCGACATCCTGAATCAGCTCGCCACGTGGCTGGGCGAGTCGGCTCAGCGGCACCGCGTTTCGGTGCACGGCTGGCTCCTTGCCAACGACCGCATCCTGCTGCTTGCCACGCCCGCAGACGAAGAAGGTCTGCCTCGGCTGATGCAGACGCTGGGCCGCAATCTTGCGGCGCGGCTGCGCGGCGGGCGGGTGTTCGCCGGCCGATACCGGTCGGCGTTGCTGGAACCCGGCGCGTGGGTGCTGCCCTCGCTGGTCTGGCTGGAGACGTATCCGGTTCGCAGTGGCGCTTCGCAGGATCCCGATTCGTGGCCCTGGTCGTCCGCGTCCAGCCATACCGGCAACACCAGCGCCGCGCCGGCCCAATGGCAGTCCGATCACGCCGACTACTGGGCTTGCGGCAACACGCCGTTCGACCGGCAGGCCAATTACCGCAAGCGGCTTCAGGATGGGCTGTCGCGCGAGGAAACCCAGCGCATCGACCAGGCGGTCTCTGGCCAGTGGGCGCTGGGCGGCCCCAGCTTCATCGCCAGCCTGGCTCACACGGCCAGCCGGCGTGTAGCGCCCGGCCAGCGTGGCCGGCCCCGCAAGAAGCCGGCCGCGGCGTCCGCGGACAATGAGTCCAGCCCGCCGACGCCACCGGCCACCACGCCACCGGTCAACAACTCCTGACCCCCCGACCCGCCATCACGGCGGGTTTTGTTTGTCTGCGTCCGGGCATTGCGGTGCCGCGCTGCCGCAGGAAGACATTCGGGCAACCCGCGGCATCGGCGCCGCAAAAACGCGATCTGCACCTGCGCTTGACGACATCTGTGCCGCAAAAGCGCGATCCGCGCTTGCGCTTGACTCATATCATCGCGAGACCTGCGCGCCGACAAGGTGCAATTTCGCCACACGTGGCGTTGATCCCGCACAGAAAAAAACACCCTTTTAAATAGGGACATATAGCGTGATTTTGCACCGCTTTGGACGCCTGAGCCACTGCGGCAACAGACCTGCTCCCGAGACAGCCAATAACGGCGCGGCTGTTGTTATGTCCCTATATTTATGCACTATGACGGCGCACCTATTTAATTGGGGTCATACCCCGTTTGTTCCTATTGCACCCTACTTGCGTCGGGGGTATTGTCCGACTCCTGCACTGCAACATTAGACGCAGGCCCACTGCGGAGCGCGCCATGCCCCAAATTACCCCGACCGAATCCTGTCCCACCTCCAAGGCAGTTGCCATCGATGCGACCCGCATCGGCCTGCCTTCGGCCCAGGGCCTGTACAACCCCAAGAACGAACATGATGCCTGCGGCGTCGGCTTCGTTGCCCACATCAAGGGCAAGAAAAGCCACGCGATCATCCAGCAGGGTCTGAAGATTCTTGAGAACCTGGACCACCGCGGCGCGGTCGGCGCAGACAAACTCATGGGCGACGGCGCAGGCATCCTGATCCAGATCCCCGACACGCTGTACCGCGACGAACTCAGCCAGCAAGGCATCATCCTGCCCCCGCCCGGCGAGTACGGCGTGGCGATGGTGTTCCTGCCCAAGGAAACGGCCTCGCGCCTGGCCTGCGAACAGGAACTGGAGCGCTCGGTGCGCGCCGAGGGTCAGGTCGTGCTGGGCTGGCGCGACGTGCCGGTGGATGTCGACATGCCCATGTCGCCCACCGTCCGCGACTGCGAACCCGTGATCCGCCAGCTGTTCATCGGCCGCGGCGCCGACGTGATGGTGCCGGACGCGCTGGAACGCAAGCTCTACGTCATCCGCAAGACCGCCAGCCACGCCATCCAGAACATGCATCTGGCGCACGGCAAGGAGTACTTCGTGCCCTCGGCCTCGGTGCGTACCGTGGTCTACAAGGGCCTGCTGCTGGCCGATCAGGTCGGCCGCTACTACCGCGACCTGGCCGACACCCGCACGGTGTCCGCGCTGGCACTGGTCCACCAGCGTTTCTCGACCAACACGTTCCCCGCCTGGCCGCTGGCCCACCCGTACCGCATGATCGCCCACAACGGCGAAATCAACACGGTCAAGGGCAACTTCAACTGGCTGCGCGCCCGCGAAGGCATGATGCAGTCGGCCGTGCTGGGCGACGACCTCAAGAAGCTCTACCCCATCGTCTACGAAGGCCAGTCGGACACCGCGACGTTCGACAACTGCCTGGAACTGCTGGTCAATTCGGGCTACTCGCTGGCTCACGCCATGATGATGATGATCCCGGAAGCCTGGGAACAGCACACGCAGATGGACGAAAGCCGCCGCGCTTTCTACGAATACCACGCCGCCATGATGGAGCCGTGGGACGGCCCCGCCGCGGTCGCGTTCACCGATGGCCGCCAGATCGGCGCCACGCTGGACCGCAACGGCCTGCGTCCCGCCCGCTACCTGGTCACCGATGACGACATGGTCATCCTGGCTTCCGAAGCCGGCACGCTGTCGATTCCCGAAAACCGCATCGTCAAGAAGTGGCGCCTGCAGCCGGGCAAGATGTTCCTGATCGACCTGGAACAGGGCCGCATCATCGACGACGCCGAGATCAAGCTTCAACTGGCCAACAGCCGTCCGTACCGCCAGTGGATCGAACGCCTGCAGATCAAGCTGGAATCGCTGCCCGCGCCGCGTCAGGTGGCCGTGGCAACGCAATCGGCCGTCTCGCTGCTGGACCGCCAGCAGGCGTTTGGCTGGACCCAGGAAGACTACAAGTTCATCCTGGAACCCATGGCGTCGAGCGGCGAGGAAGTCATCGGCTCGATGGGCAACGACGCCCCGCTGGCCGTGCTGTCGGACCGCGCCAAGCCGTTCTACAACTATTTCCGCCAATTGTTCGCGCAGGTCACGAACCCGCCGATCGACCCGATCCGTGAACAGCTGGTGATGTCGCTGGTGTCCTTCATCGGTCCCAAGCCGAACCTGCTGGACATCAACAACGTCAACCCGCCGCTGCGTCTGGAAGTGTCCCAGCCGGTGCTGGACTTCGCCGCCATGGCGCAGATCCGCGACATCGACCAGGTCACGGGCAAGAAATTCCGCAGCTTCGAACTGGACATCACGTATCCCGCCGCCTGGGGTCCCGAGGGCATCGAAGCCCGCGTGGCGGCCCTGTGCGCGCGCGCCGTCGATGCGGTGCGCAGCGGCTACAACATCCTGATCGTGTCGGACCGCCTGGTCGACAGCGAGCGCGTGGCCATCCCCGCGCTGCTGGCCACGTCGGCCGTGCACCAGCACCTGATCCGCGCCGGCCTGCGCACCAACACGGGTCTAGTCGTCGAAACCGGTTCGGCCCGCGAAGTGCACCACTTCGCGCTGCTGGGCGGCTACGGCGCCGAAGCCATTCACCCCTACCTGGCGCTCGAATCGCTGGGCAAGATGAATGATCCCGAAAAGGCCGTGAAGAACTACATCAAGGCGCTGGGCAAGGGCCTGAACAAGGTCATGTCCAAGATGGGCATTTCCACGTACATGTCCTACACCGGCGCGCAGATCTTCGAAGCCGTCGGCCTGCAAAGCGCCCTGGTGAACAAGTACTTCACCGGCACCGCTTCCAACATCGAAGGCATCGGCATCTTCCAGGTCGCCGAGGAAGCGCTTCGCCAGCACCGCGCCGCCTTCAGCACCGACCCCGTGCTTGCCAACGACCTGGACGCCGGCGGCGAATACGCCTACCGCGTCCGCGGCGAAGAGCACATGTGGACGCCGGATTCGATCGCCAAGCTGCAGCACGCTTCGCGCGCCAACAACTACCGCACGTACAAGGAGTACGCGCAGATCATCAACGACCAGAGCCGTCGCCACATGACGCTGCGCGGCCTGTTCGAGTTCCGCTTCGACCCGTCGCGCGCCATTCCGCTGGACGACGTCGAGCCGGCCAAGGAAATCGTCAAGCGCTTTGCCACCGGCGCCATGTCGCTGGGCTCGATCTCGACCGAGGCCCACTCGGTGCTGGCCGTTGCCATGAACCGCATCGGCGGCAAGTCGAACACCGGCGAAGGCGGCGAGGACGAACTGCGCTACCGCGCCGAAATGCGCGAAGGCAAGAGCACCATCAAGGACGGCGACACGCTGGCCTCGGTGCTGGGCACGGACCGTATCGAAGCCGACGTCGAACTCAAGCGGGGCGACTCGCTGCGTTCGAAGATCAAGCAGGTGGCGTCGGGCCGTTTCGGCGTGACCGCCGAGTACCTGTCGTCCGCCGACCAGATCCAGATCAAGATGGCGCAGGGCGCCAAGCCTGGCGAAGGCGGCCAGCTGCCCGGCCACAAGGTGTCGGAATACATCGCCAAGCTGCGTTATTCGGTGCCGGGCGTGGGCCTCATCTCGCCCCCGCCGCACCATGACATCTACTCGATCGAAGATCTGGCGCAGCTGATTCACGACCTGAAGAACGTCAACTCCAAGTCCTCGATCTCGGTCAAGCTGGTGTCCGAAGTCGGCGTCGGCACCGTCGCTGCAGGCGTGGCCAAGGCCAAGGCCGACCACGTCGTGATCGCCGGCCATGACGGCGGCACGGGCGCGTCGCCGGTGTCGTCCATCAAGCACGTGGGCACGCCCTGGGAACTGGGCCTGGCCGAAACGCAGCAAACGCTGGTGCTGAACCGCCTGCGCAGCCGCATCCGCGTGCAGGCCGACGGCCAGATGAAGACCGGCCGCGACGTCGTCATCGGCGCGCTGCTGGGCGCCGACGAATTCGGCTTCGCGACCGCGCCGCTGGTCGTCGAAGGCTGCATCATGATGCGCAAGTGCCACCTGAACACCTGCCCGGTGGGCGTGGCCACGCAGGATCCCACGCTGCGCAAGAAGTTCCAGGGCAAGCCCGAGCACGTCGTGAACTTCTTCTTCTTCATCGCCGAAGAAGTCCGCGAAATCATGGCCCAGTTGGGCATCCGCAAGTTCGACGACCTGATCGGCCGCGCCGATCTCCTCGACATGCGTTCGGGTGTTGAGCACTGGAAGGCGCAAGGCCTGGACTTTACCCGCGTGTTCCATCAGACGGTGTCCGACGCCGAAGTGCACCAGACCGAAGAGCAGGACCACGGCCTGGCCGGCGCGCTGGATCACCTGCTGATCGAGCGCAGCAAGCCCGCGCTGGAGCGTGGCGAGAAGGTGTCGTTCATCGTGCCGGTGCGCAACCGCAACCGCACGATCGGCGCGATGCTGTCCGGCGCCGTGGCCTCGCGCTACGGCCATGACGGCCTGCCCGACGACACCATCCACATCCAGTGCAACGGCACCGCCGGCCAGAGCTTCGGCGCGTTCCTGGCGCACGGCATCACGATGGACCTGGTGGGCGAAGGCAACGACTACGTGGGCAAGGGCCTGTCCGGCGGCCGCATCATCGTGCGCTCGCCCAACGACTTCCGCGGCTTCGGCCCCGACCACATCATTGCCGGCAACACCGTGCTGTACGGCGCGCTGGCAGGCGAGGCGTTCTTCAACGGCGTGGCGGGCGAACGCTTTGCCGTGCGCAACTCGGGCGCGGCCACCGTCGTGGAAGGCACCGGCGACCACGGCTGCGAATACATGACCGGCGGCACGGTCGTCGTGCTGGGCTCCACCGGCCGCAACTTCGCGGCAGGCATGTCCGGCGGCGTGGCGTACGTCTGGGATCCGGACCGCACGCTCAAGCACCGCGTGAACCTGTCGATGGTGGAACTGGAAACGGTCGTGCCGCACGCCGAGCAGCAGTCGCTGAACAACATCGACATCTGGCACAGCGCGCAGCGCGGTGGCGAACGCGAGACGGACGAGTCCATCCTGCGCCGCCTGGTGGAAGACCACTTCCGCTACACCGGCAGCTATCGTGCCCGCGAAATCCTGGGCGACTGGGAAGCCTCGCGCGGCAAATTCGTGAAGATCATGCCGACGGACTACCGCCGCGCATTGGGTGAAATGTGGCGTGCAGCCAACCCGCAACAACTGGCTGCGTGAGGGATACCATGGGAAAGATCACTGGATTTATGGAATTTCAGCGTCTGCAGGAGGCCTCCGAGGCCCCGCAGAAGCGGCTGAAGAACTGGCGCGAATTCGTGCTGCACCTGACCGACGATCAGGCCAAGCAGCAGGCGGCGCGCTGCATGGACTGCGGCATCCCGTTCTGCAACAACGGCTGCCCGGTCAACAACATCATCCCGGACTGGAATGACCTGGTGTACAAGCAGGACTGGCGCCGCGCGCTGGATGTCCTGCACTCCACCAACAACTTCCCGGAGTTCACGGGCCGCATCTGCCCGGCGCCCTGCGAAGCCGCCTGTACCTTGAACATCAACAGCGACGCCGTGGGCATCAAGTCCATCGAGCACGCGATCATCGACAAGGGTTGGGCCGAAGGCTGGGTCGCGCCGCAAGTGCCGGCGCGCAAGACGGGCAAGAAGGTCGCCGTCGTGGGCTCGGGCCCCGCCGGCATGGCATGCGCGCAGCAACTGGCACGCGCCGGCCACTCCGTGACCCTGTTCGAAAAGAGCGACCGCATCGGCGGCCTGCTGCGCTACGGCATCCCCGACTTCAAGCTCGAGAAGCACCAGATCGACCGCCGCATCTCGCAGATGGAAGCCGAGGGCGTGGAATTCGCGCCGTCGACCTACGTCGGCGATCCGAAGGATCCCGTTGCCGATGGCCTGACGGTGCGCACGCCGAAATCGCTGATGGCCGAATTCGACGCCGTCGTGATGAGCGGGGGATCGGAAACGCCGCGTGACCTGCCGGTGCCTGGCCGCGAGCTCGAAGGCGTGTACTTCGCCATGGACTTCCTGCGCCAGCAGAACAAGGCCGTGGCGGGCGACCGCCTCACCAACCAGACGCTGGCCAAGGGCAAGCACGTGGTGGTGATCGGCGGCGGCGATACGGGTTCCGACTGCGTCGGCACCAGCAACCGCCACGGCGCCGCATCGGTCACGCAGTTCGAACTGATGCCGCAGCCGCCCGAGTCCGAAAACAAGACCATGACGTGGCCGTACTGGCCGCTGAAGATGCGCACCTCGTCCTCGCACGAGGAAGGCTGCGAACGCGACTGGTCGGTGACCACCAAGCTGCTCAAGGGCGCCAACGGCAAGGTCGAGAAGCTGGTCGGCGCGCGCGTCGAATGGTTCAAGGACGACGCCACCGGCCAGATGAAGATGCGCGAAGTCGAAGGCTCGGAGTTCGAGATCAAGGCGGATCTGGTGCTGCTGGCCATGGGCTTCGTGTCGCCGGTGCAGAACGTGCTGGACGCGTTCGGCGTGGATCGCGATGGCCGCGGCAACGTGCGCGCCAATACCGACGATTACCGCACCAACGTGGAAAAGGTCTTCACCGCCGGCGACATGCGCCGCGGCCAGTCGCTGGTCGTGTGGGCCATCCGTGAAGGCCGCCAGTGCGCGCGCTCGGTCGACGCCTACCTGATGGGAAGCAGCGAATTGCCGCGTTGATCGTATTGCGACATATCAACGCCGCCGGATGCCTTGCGCACCGGCGGCGTTTTTTTTTGCCTTTGCGTTGCGGTTAACCGCAGTTGTTGCGACATAACCACTTTCTGAAAACGGTCTTTTCACGAATTGACACACGTCAAGAACGGGGACGGGGCGGTCTGAGAACCTGTCGTCTCACCCCACACGGAAAGATCGGAGAAGAAAATGTTTTCGCTGAACGGGCGTATCCGCGCCACCGCCATTGCCGGTTTGATCGCTGCCGGCGCCTTTGCCGCTCCCGCCCACGCCCACGAAGCGGGCGACGTGCTGTTCCGCGTCGGCGTCACGCAAGTCCGCCCCTCGCAAAACAATGGCACCGTGCTCGACGGCAGCGTCAAGCTGGACGTGAACAACAATGTGCGCCCCAGCTTCACCCTGGCCTACATGGCCACCCGCAACATCGGCATCGAACTGCTGGGCGCCTGGCCCTTCCAGCATGACGTCAGCGGCAGCGGCGGTCTGGGCAAGATCGGCTCCTCCAAGCAACTGCCCCCCACGCTCAGCCTGCAATGGCACATCCTGCCCGACAGCATGATCCAGCCGTACATCGGCGTCGGCATCAACTACACCCACTTCTTCGACACCAAGGCCGAGGGCGCGCTCAAGGGCTCGAACCTGAAGCTGGGCGATTCCTGGGGCGTGGCCGCGCAACTGGGCGCGGACATCAAGATCAATGATCGCTGGTTCATGAACGCCGACATCCGCTACATCGACATCAAGTCGAAGGTGACGCTGGACGGCGAACGCGTCGGCACCGCGCGCATCGATCCGTGGGTGGCCACGGTGGGCGTTGGTTACCGCTTCTGATCGCTGACCTGACGATGCGCGCGGCCTCGCGCGCATCGCTCAATTCTGCGGCGGCGCAAGCCGGCTGCGCAGCGCCTGCAACGCCGGCGTGTCGTCGTCGGCGCGCCAGATCAGCTGAGTAAGCGCCTGCCCATGGGACCCGGACAACGCGCCGACGCGCACCGAATGCTCCGCCCCCAGCACCGCCAGCACGGACCGCGGCACGATCGCCACCCCGGTTCCCGCTGCCACACACGCCACGATGGCGTGATACGACGCAAACTCCATCACCTTGCCGGGCGCAATGCCCTCCTGGTTCAACCACGACTCCAGGATGCGCCGGTATGAGCAGCCCGCCGCAAAGGCGATGACGCTGCGGTTGCCCAGGTCTTTCGGGCTGCCGATCGGATCCCACGCCAAGGGCGAGATCAGCGCCAGTTCCTCCTTGAACGCATCCATCGCCGCCAGTCCCTCTGCGGGGAAGGGTTGCGCCACGAAGGCGGCCTCGATCTCGTAATTGCGCACCTTCGCGGCCAATGCGCCCGAGGTGCCGGTGACCAGCTCGATCCGCACCTGCGGCCAGGCCGCGTGATAGGCCGCCAGGATGGGCGGCAGGCGGGCTGCGGCCGTGCTTTCCATGGTGCCGATGCGCAGCACACCCTGCAAAGCGCCCTCGCGGACGGCCGCCTGCGCCTCATCGGACAGGCGCAGCAGGCGGTCGGCGTAAGACAGCAGCACGCGGCCCTGATCCGACAGCACCAGCCGGCGGTTCTGCCGCCGAAAAAGCGGCGTTCCCAGCGAGGATTCCAGCTGCTTCAGGCGCGTCGACACATTGGACTGCACGCGGTTCAGATGCGCGGCGGCGCGCGCCACGCCCCCCTGATCCGCCACGGTCTTGAAGATTTGCAGCGCGTCGAGATCCAAGTTTCTCATTTTGGGAACTCACGTTCTTAATAATTCACTATTCAAGATATAAGTACAGCCGTAGAGTAGGCTCCATGTCAACGCCTGCTTACCCTTCCCCCCGCCCCTCGGCCAGCGCTGCAAGCCTGGCCTGGCCCGCAGCGCTTGCGCTGGCGGCGGCCATGGGCATCGGCCGCTTTGCCTTCACGCCGGTATGGCCGCTGATGGCGCAGGAGTCGGGCCTGTCGCTGGCGCAGGGCGGCTGGATGGCGTCGGCCAATTACGCGGGTTACCTGATGGGAGCGCTGGCGGCGATCGTCTGGCCGGTGCGCCGGCTACGCGCCACGCTGGCCGTCAGCCTGGCCGCCGTGACCGCGCTGACGCTGGCCATGCCAGTGCTCAACAGTGTGGCGGGCTGGTCGGTGCTGCGGCTGGCGGCCGGCTATGCCAGCGCCAGTGCCTTCATCTGCGTGGTCGCATGGCGGCCGGTGCCCGCCGGCGA
>NZ_DIEJ01000028.1:0-17118 GCF_002418565.1 Achromobacter sp. UBA5777
GGGATGGTCAGGCGGCAGGGCGGCATCGCTGCCCACGATGCGCATGCCCAGCCCGCGCGCAAGCTGGGCGGCCAGGCGGCCGATGCCGCCGAATCCCACCACGCCCAGCGTGCGGCCATGCGCCTCCAGCCCCTGCGACAGCGCATTGCGCGGCCACACGCCGGCCGCCACGTCCGCGGTGGACCCATAGGCGCCGCGCAACAGCGACAGCATCGTGCCGACGACGTATTCGGCCACGGCGCGGGCGTTGGCGCCCGTGGCGGGAATGACCTTGATGCCGCGCGTCTCGCATCCCGCCAGGTCGATGTTGTCCAGCCCGACGCCCAGCCGGCCCACCGCAATCAGGCGCGACGCCGCGGCCAGCAGCTCCGCGTTCACCTGGGTGCGATTGCGCACGATGAGGGCGTCGGCCTGCGCGACGGCGGCGAGCAGCGCGCCGCGCTGCTCAACCAGTTCGGGCGCGTACTGCACGTCGAACCGCTGCTGCAGGGCCTGGACGGCAGGCGCGTCCATGAACTCCGATATCAAAACTCGCATCTGCCGGGCTCCTTTTTGTGGTGGCAGGTTGGCCGCATCAGGCGACCTGGATGTTGGCGTCGCGGATGATCTTGGCCCAACGGTCGACTTCGGACTTCAGGTACGCGCCGAACTCTTTCGGGCCGCGCGGCTGCGGCACGAAGCCCAGTTGCAGCAACGACTGCTGCATGGCCGGCTGCGACACCTGCTTGACGATGGCGTCGCCGATGCGCTGGACGAGCTGCGGCGGGGTGCCGGCGGGCGCGAGCACGCCCGTGAAGTTCTCGACGATCAGGTCCGGCAGGCCGGCTTCGGCCGTGGTGGGCAGGTCGGGCAAGTCCTTGCTGCGTTCGCGCGTGGTGATGGCCAGCGCGCGCAGCGAGCCGTTTTTCACGTGCGCCAGCGATTCGGGATAGTTGGAGAACACCACGTCCAGATGCCCGCCGATCAGGTCCGTGAGCGACGGCGCGCCGCCCTTGTACGGCACGTGCATCAGCGGCACACCCGTCAGCTTCTGATACAGCGCCAGCGTCAGGTGCGGCGGCGTGCCGTTGCCGCTGGAACCGGCCGACAGCGGCTTGGCCTTGGCCGCGCGCGCCAGGTCGTCCATGGTCTTGATGTTGCTCTTGGCGTTGACCACCACCATGATCGGCGACGACGCCAGCCCGGCGAGCGGGGTCAGGTCGCGGGTCAGGTCATATCCGGCTTTGCCCGCGAACAGCGTGGCATTGGCGGCGTGCGACAGCGTGATGGCCAGCCAGGTGTAGCCGTCTGGCGCGGCGTTCGACACGTGCGCGGCGCCGATGTTGGCGCTGCCCCCGGGTTTGTTTTCGACCACCACGTTCCACCGTTCGGCGTCCGCCAGCGCCTTGCCCACCTGGCGCGCGGCCACGTCGGTCAGACCGCCCGGCGGAAACGGCACCACGTAGTTGATGGGACGCTCGGGCCATGCGCCTTTCTGCGCCAGCGCGCGTTCCCACGGGGCCAGCGCACAGAGGCCGGCGGCGCCCAGGGCGCCCAGCAGGCGACGGCGCTGTGCATCGTGCAGGGGGTAATGCGGTTCGCTACTCATCTGTCTTCCTCCTTGGGGATAACGCCCGGGTAGGAATGCGTACGCCTTTGCTGCCGCGGACTGCGCCCGGGTCTGCAGGTTCTTGTCGTTGATGTTGCGAGGATGCCGCCAAGGCGGCCGGCGCGCTCTCCTGGTCGCGCCGGCGCCGGAAAGCCCCGTCAGGCGCTTTCGAAGATCCGCGTAAGGACGAACTCGCGGTGGCCCAGGGCCTCGGCCGCGGTCCACCGGCCGTTGGCGGTGGCCAGCATGCATTCCAGCAGCTTGTCGCCGGCCTGGTTCAGGTCGATTTCGCGCTGCAAGAGAGCGCTGGTGTCCACGTCGATGTGCTCGGACATCGTGCGCACGGTGCGCGGATTGGCGCAGATCTTGATGACCGGCAGGATCGGGTTGCCGATGACGTTGCCCTGGCCGGTGGGGAAGAAGTGCACGGCGTAGCCCGAGGCGGCGCACAGCGTGACCATTTCCGCCGCGGCCGATGACGAGTCCATGAACCACAGCCCGGGGCCGTCGGGGATCTCGGCCTTGTCGATGACGCCATCCACCCGGCATTGCTTGCCGATCTTCTGGATGTTGCCCATCGCCTTTTCCTCGATGGTGGTCAGGCCGCCGGCGATGTTGCCCTTGGTGGGCTGGGATTCGGACAGGTCGCTGGTCTTCCAGCGGTCGATCATGGCCTGGTAGCGGTCGAACATGAACATGAAGCGCTCGCGCACGGCGTCGTTGGCGCAGCGTTCGGCGACGATGTGTTCGCCGCCGGTCAGCTCCGACGTTTCGCCGAACACCAGGGTGGAGCCCAGCGCATACAGCTTGTCGAACGCATTGCCTACCGTGGGATTGGCGCCGCAGCCGGACGTGGTGTCGGATTCGCCGCACTTGGTGGAGACCCACAGGTCGGCGATGGGGCATTCGCTGCGCGTGAGCGCGGTGGCGTAATGCACGTATTCCTTGGCGCAGCGGGAGGCGCGCATGATGGTGTCGTGGTCGCCGTGCAGTTCGATGGAAAAGCCCATGACTGGCTTGCCGGTGGCGGCGATGCCGTCGACGACGCGCTTGGTCCAGCCTTCCTCGATGCCGATCACGACCACGGCGGCGACGTTGGGGTTACAGCCGGTGCCGATGAGCGTGCGAAAGTGCAGTTCAAGATCCTCGCCGAACTGCAGGCGGCCATAAGGATGAGGCAGGGCCAGGGTGCCCTTGATATTGTTGGCGACGGCCTCGGCCGCGGCGTTGGAGATGTCGTCCACGGGCAGGACGATGACGTGGTTGCGCACGCCGACGCGGCCATTGTCGCGGCGATAGCCTTGGAAGGTGGTCTGGGCAGTGATGATGGACATGGTGGGTTCCTGTGCGATGGACGGGCGCTTACCAGCGCTTGGTCTTGATGTTGTGCACGTGGGCGTGCTGGCCGGCCTTGATGGGCGCCACCACGCGGCCGATGTCGACGCCGTACTTGAAGACGGTGTCGCCCACGGCCATGTCTTTCATCGCCACCTTGTGGCCGATGGGAATGTCCTGCGACGCGCGCACATGGATGATCTTGTCCTCATCCATGATCCAGGCGTTCAGTTCCGTTCCGGCGGTCAGGCCTTCCACCACGGCGACCGCCACCGTGTCCTTCGCATCGTGCAATACGGCGTGAATCATTGTCTTCCTCTCTGAGTCAGGGGCGCCGCCCGGGTGCTGCACGCGGCGCGGATCACAACGGCCAGGAAATCTTAGGCCCGGCTTTTCCCGAAGTCAACTAAATCATATAGATGACTTACATGACTTGAGCGAACGACGGACGCGCCGCTACACTGGAGGTCCATGATTTTTGCGATGCACCCATGAACACCAGCCTGTCACCGACTGTGCCCCTGGGCAGTCCCTTGTACGAACAGGTCAAGCAGGCCGTGCTTGCCGCGCTGGCGCAAGGCGAGTGGAAGCAGGGCGACGCGATTCCTCCGGAAAAACATCTGGCCGAACGGTTCGGCGTATCGATCGGCACCTTGCGCAAGGCCATCGACGAACTGGCTGCCGAGAACATCCTGGTGCGCCACCAAGGGCGCGGCACCTACGTCGCGGTGCACACGCGCAACCATCACTTCTTCAAGTTTTTCCGCATCGTCGGGCAGGACGGCAGCAAGTCCTACCCGACCACCGAGCTGTTGCGCTTCCGGCGCGTGAAGGCCTCGGCGGTCGCGCGCGAAAAGCTGGAACTGCCCACGGGCGCCCATGTGTTCGAGTTCCTGAATGTGCTGTCGCTCAACGGCGACGTGGTCATGGCCGACGAGGTCTGCCTGCCCGAATCGCGCTTTCCGGGGCTGACTGAAGCGCATCTGCGCGAGCGCACCAGCACGCTTTACGCGCTGTACCAGGACCTGTTCGGCGTCAACGTCATCGCCACCGACGAGCGCCTGCGGACCTGCCTGGCCGAACGCACGCAGGCCCGCTGCCTGGGCGTGGCCGAGGGTAGTGCGCTGCTGGAGATCCGCCGCATCGCGTTCTCCTACAACCGCCAGCCGGTGGAATGGCGCGTGTCCCGCGTGAACACCGAACGCTACGAGTATCTGGGACAGGAGCCCTGGGAAGCCGGCACGTAGCAGTGCTAGAATTCCTGCCGCACTACCCAATTTTCGGCGCCGATTTGCCTGATCCGCTTGCGGGCGCCTTCCAATAAATCCAGCTAAAGAGGTCCGTATGACCACTCCTGCCCAACATTTGGCCGGTGATTCGGCCAGCGGGTTCGTCCCCGCAACCGTCACGACTTCCGATACCGTCGATCCCGGTTCGGTCGGCCTTGTCTCTCCCACGTTCATTCGTTTCGACGAACCGCTTCCCCTGCTGAGCGGCCAATCGCTCGCGTCCTACGAGCTGGCTGTCGAAACCTACGGCACGCTCAATGCGCAGCGCACGAATGCCGTGCTGATCTGCCACGCGCTCAATGCCTCGCACCACGTGGCTGGGCAAGCCGCGGACAACCCCACCGACCTGGGCTGGTGGGACAACATGGTGGGCCCCGGCAAGCCGGTGGACACCAATCTCTTCTTCGTGATCGGCGTGAACAACCTGGGCTCGTGCTTCGGCTCGACCGGGCCGGCCAGCATCAACCCCGAGACCGGCAAGCCCTGGGGCGCCGCGTTCCCGGTACTGACGGTGGAAGACTGGGTGCGGGCGCAGGCGCGGGTGGCGGACCATTTCGGCATCGAGCGCTTTGCGGCTGTGATGGGCGGATCGCTGGGCGGCATGCAGGCGCTCAGCTGGTCGATCACCTTGCCCGAGCGTGTGGCCAATTGCATCGTCATCGCCAGCACGCCGCGACTGTCCGCGCAAAACATCGGCTTTAACGAAGTGGCCCGCCGCGCCATCATCACCGACCCGGATTTCCACGGCGGCGACTACTACGCGCAGGACACCGTGCCGCGCCGCGGCCTGTCGGTCGCGCGCATGATCGGCCACATTACGTACCTGTCCGATGACGACATGGCCGAAAAATTCGGCCGAGCCCAGCGCGCACCCGCCGAGAACGGTGCGTACCGTTACGGCTACGACGTCGAGTTCGAGGTCGAGTCGTACCTGCGTTACCAGGGCGAGAAGTTCACGCGCTATTTCGATGCCAACACCTATCTGCTGATCACGCGCGCGCTGGACTACTTCGATCCGGCGCGCACCACGGGCGGCGATCTGGCGCGCGCGCTGGCGCCCGCCAAGTCGAACTTCCTGCTGGTGTCGTTTTCGACCGACTGGCGCTTTCCGCCGGAGCGGTCGCGCGAGATCGTGCGGGCGCTGCTGAAAAACGCGAGTCCCGTCACGTACGCCGAGATCGACGCGCCGCACGGCCACGACGCCTTCCTGCTGGAGGACGCGCGCTACCACGCGGTGGTGCGCGGCTACTACGAACGCATCGCGCGCGAGCTGGGCCTGCAAGCCGCCGCCCCGATTGAAGGATGCTCCGAATGACTTCCGTGACTCCCCGCTATGCTCACAGCGCGCTGCGGCCCGACCTGGCGCGCATCGCCGGCTGGATCGAGCCGGGCAGCCGCGTCCTGGACCTGGGTTGCGGCGACGGCGCGCTGCTGGCGCACCTGCGCGATCATCGCCAGGTCAAGGGAGCCGGCGTCGAACTCGACGACACCTGCGTGATCGCCTGCGTGCGCCGCGGCGTCGAGGTCATCCAGCAGAACCTGGAAGACGGCCTGGCGCTGTTTGACGACAAGCAGTTCGACACCGTCGTGCTGTCGCAGACGCTGCAGTCCATGCACCGCACTGAGCACATCCTGCGCGAAATGGCCCGCGTGGCGCGCTACGGCGTGGTGTCGTTTCCCAACTTCGGCTACTGGCCGCACGGCTGGGCCATCCTGCGCGGCCGCATGCCGGTGACCGGACAGATGCCGTACCAGTGGTACAACACGCCCAACATCCATCTGTGCACGCTGCGCGACTTCGAACAGCTCGCCGGGGAAGTGGGCCTGCGCATCCTGGAGCGCGCCACGTTCAACGAAGGCAAGGAAGTGAAGGCATTCCCAAGCTGGCGCAGCACGCTGGCGGTGTACCGCTTTGCTTCGCCCTGACATTCCGACACGCATCCTCCTGACGGCGCGGGGCAACAGGCCCTAAAATGCCGCAAGCCTGCGGCCGGCGCCCGTTACGCCGCTGGCCAAGTTTCAGGAGACCGTCATCACCGCTGTATCCAACGTCTACACCAGCCCGCGCGTTGCCCCCTTGCTGGTGCTGGGCTTTGCCAGCGGGCTGCCGCTGGCCCTGACCAGCGGCACCTTGCAGGCCTGGGCCACCGTCGAAGGCGTGCCGCTGCAGGAAATCGGTTTCCTCACCCTGGTAGGCACGGCCTACACCATCAAATTCCTCTGGGCGCCGTTCGTCGACCGGTTTGCGCCGCCCGTGCTGGGCCGGCGCCGTGGCTGGATGCTCGTGACGCAACTGCTGCTGGCGGTGGCCATCATGGCGATGGGCACGCTTTCGCCGTCGTCCACGCTGATGGCGCTGGCCGTGCTGGCCG
Organism: Achromobacter sp. UBA5777; assembly: GCF_002418565.1. Taxonomy (NCBI): domain Bacteria; kingdom Pseudomonadati; phylum Pseudomonadota; class Betaproteobacteria; order Burkholderiales; family Alcaligenaceae; genus Achromobacter; species Achromobacter sp. UBA5777. Next base: position 6,585 of record NZ_DIEJ01000028.1, read on the forward strand.
TGCTGGTCGCGTTTCTGTCCGCCACGCAGGACATCGCCTTCGACGCCTATTGCACGGACGTGTTGCGCAAGGACGAGCGCGGCGCGGGCGCGGCCATCAGGGTCATGGGTTACCGGCTTGCCATGATCGCGTCCGGCGGTCTTGCGCTGATCATGGCGGACCAGTGGATAGGGTGGGGCAACACCTACATGGTGATGGGCGGGCTGATGATGCTTTGCGCGCTGGCCACGCTGTGGGCGCCCGAGCCCGAGCACGTCGCGCGCCCACCGCGCACCCTGCGCGAGGCGGTGAATGAGCCGCTCCGCGAATTCTTCATGCGCCGCGGCGCGATGGAAGTGCTGCTGCTGATCGTGCTGTACAAACTGGGCGACGCGTTCGCCGGGGCCCTGTCCACCACGTTTCTGATCCGCGGCGCGGGTTTCACGCCGACAGAGGTCGGCACCGTGAACAAGGTGCTGGGGCTGGCGGCCACCATCATCGGCGCGCTGGCGGGCGGCTCGCTGATGGCGCGCTGGGGGCTGTACCGGTCGCTGATGGCGTTCGGGCTGCTGCAGGCAGTGTCGAACCTGGCGTACTGGCTGATTGCGATCAGCCCAAAAAACCTGTGGCTGATGGCAACCGGCGTGGGCATCGAGAACTTGTGCGGCGGCCTGGGCACGGCGTCTTTTGTGGGCCTGCTGATGGCGCTGTGCCACCAGCGGTTTTCCGCCACGCAATTTGCGCTGCTGTCGGCGCTGTCGGCCGTGGGCCGCACCTATCTGGCCGGTCCGTTGACGCCGCCGCTGGTCGATTACCTGGGATGGCCCGGGTTCTTCCTGCTGACGGTGGCCATTGCCCTGCCGGGACTCGTGCTGCTGCGCAAGCTGCGCGGCACGATCGAGACCATGGAAAAGCAGCGCGAGGCGTAGCCGGCCGATCGCAAAAAAAAGGCGGCGCACAAGCGCCGCCTTTTTGCTGGCCGAAAACCTACTCTTCGCCGCTCAGCCGGACGATCAGCACGTCGCTGGGCAGGGATTCCAGCAGCCGCTCGGCCACGCTGCCGATGGCGGTGCGCAGGATGCCGGTACGGCCGTGGGTGCCGGTGACGACCAGGTCGGAGCGGTGGTTGAACGAGTAGTCGGACAGCACGGTTTCGGGCTGGCCGGCTTCGAGCACGACCTTGGTCGGGCGGCCCTTGGGCAGTTCGGGCGTTTCGGCGATGAAACGCTCGGCGCACTGTTCGGCGGTTCGATACAGGTTGTCGACGACGCCGTCGTCCGGCTTGCTCACGCTCTGGAACGGCACTTCATACGCGTTGAACAAGGTGATGTCCGCATTGGGCACCAGTTGTAGCGCGGCGCGCAGCGCCTGGCGCGAGCCATCCGAGAAGTCGGTGGCGACCAGTACGTCGCGGTAGGGCCGGCGGGGGCGGTTCTTGACCACCAGCACGGGCTGACGCGCCTGGCGGGCCAGCTTTTCGACCGTGGTGCCGAGCAGCAGGCGGCCCAGCGTTTCCTGGCGGGCGATGCCGGCCACGATCAGCGAGCAACCATACGCGTCGGCGGTTTCCATGATGCTGGCGACGGGGTCGCCCTTGGTGACCACGACTTCCGCCGACACGTTGGCGGCGGCGACGTCTTCGGCGAGTTCGCGTTCGACGAGGGCCTTGTGGTCCGGCGACAGGCGGCGCCAGACGGGGGTGGTGAGCGGCGTGGCATGGGATTCCATGACATGCAGCATGATCAGCTTGGTGTTCAGTTCCTTGGTCAACTGCAGAGCGCGGTCGAGGGCTCTGTCGCCGCGCGCACTCAAGTCGGTGGCCAGAAGGATGGGGCCAATTTGCTGGGTCATACCTAATCTCCCGGTTACGGCCAGAGGGGCGGCTCCCGCGTCCGCGCTGCCTGGCCCAGTAGCGCCCGGTCGGGCACGTCTCCATTGTCTCGCCGCGAAACGAGACCGGAGTTGATCGTTGTCAACGCAGGTTTGAGGGTACGGGATGATGCGCGCGCAGGCAATGGCGCGGCCGCCGGCAAGGCTCAATACAATGGGGCCTGCCCAAGCTACCCCCCCACCTATGTTTACCGATCTGTCGCCCGCCCTGCTGCACACGCTGTACCTGGTCGCCATCGTTGCCGAAGCCATGACCGCGGCACTCTCGGCGGGGCGGCGCGACATGGACTGGATGGGCGTCTGCATCATCGCGTGCGTGACGGCGCTGGGCGGCGGATCGCTGCGCGACGTGCTGTTGGGGCACTATCCGCTGACGTGGGTCGTGCATCCCGAATACCTGTGGATGACGGGCGGGGCAGCCATCCTGACTGCGCTGATCGCGCCCGTCATGCGCCGCTTGCGCAGCGTGTTTCTGCTCGCTGACGCGCTGGGTCTGGTGGCGTTCACGGTCATCGGCTGCCAGGTGGCGCAGATGATGCAGTTGCCGATCACCGTGGTGCTGATCAGCGGCATGATCACCGGGTGCGCCGGCGGGGTGCTGCGCGACGTGTTGTGCAACGAGGTGCCGCTCCTGTTCCGCAAGGAACTCTACGCCAGCGTGTCCCTGGTGACCGGCGCACTGTATCTGGGCTCGATGTCGCTCGGCCTGTCGGCCAACGCGTCCGTGCCCATCGCGCTGGCCGCGGGGCTGACCATGCGCCTCATGGCCCTGCGCTTCAACTGGCAAATGCCCAAATTCGTCTACCGCGACGACTGGGACTGACCGCGCCGAGCGATCGAATTCGTCCCCTCCGACCTGCCCGGGGCAGGCCATGTGATGCCGTGTCTATTGTGTGAAACATTATTTCTATTTCTGTTTCAATAGATTTCTAGTATCTTGTCTGGGTCTCATAGCTTGCATACGCAGTAGAAGGGGAGCCGATTGGACGTCAAAGCGCCCGCCACGATTCCGTATTTCCTACAGGAACAGATTCGTGAGTTGATAGTGAACGGCACTATCCGGCCCGGGCAGCCGTTACGGGAACAGGAATTGGAACAGCGCTTCGGCACCAGCCGCAGCCCCATCCGGGAAGCGCTGCGTCTGTTGGAACTGAGCGGGCTGGTGACGCACATCCAGCGCAAGGGGTTCCGGGTCACCGTTTACACCGAAACCCAGATCCGCCATCTGTACATGCTGCGCGCGGAGCTGGAAGCGTATTGCATCCGGCAGGTCGCCGAAATGCCCGATCTGAGCGCACTGGTGGCCGAACTGACCACGCACCATGAGGCGATCGTCGCGGCGATGGGCCGGCTCGATGGGCGCGGCTTCATCGCGGCCTCGCGCGATTTTTACCTGGCCGCCGCGCGGTTTACCGGCAATGCGCCGCTGACCAGCATGCTCGGCAAGGTGTACGAACAGATCGAGCCGTTGCGCCACTTGCTGGCCAGCAGGTCACTGGAGGCCAACAAGATTCCGATCTACACGGAAGGCATCATCCAGGCCCTGCGCGCCCGGGATTTCGACCACGCCGCGGCGTTGACGCGCAAGTACGTGGTGCAGGTGCTGCCCGACATCGTGCGGGTCTACCGTGAGGCATCGCTCGACGACGCCTAGCTATTGCGCCCGCCTTAGCCGCGGGGCGGCGTGCGCACCTCGATGCCCGCCTGCTCCAGCGCGCTGCGGATGCCATTGGCGAAGACCAGCGCGTTGGGCTGGTCGCCGTGGATGCAAAGTGTGTCGGCCTGCACCGGCACGTCCTTGCCGTCCACCGACCGCACCAGGCCTTCACGCACCATCCGCACGACCTGTGCGACGGCCACTTCCACGTCTTCGATCATGGCGCCTGCGCGCGTGCGCGGGGTAAGAGAACCGTCGTCCTGGTAGGAGCGGTCCGCGAAGACTTCATTGGCGGCTGTCAGCCCGACGGCGCGCGCCGCATCGATCAGTTTGCTGCCCGCCAGCCCGTACAGGATCAGCGAGGCGTCCACGTCCTTGACCGCCTGGCAGATGGCTTTCGCCAGCGGCTCGTCCTTGGCGGCCATGTTGTAGAGGGCGCCGTGCGCCTTCACGTGATGCAGCCGCGCACCTTGCGAGGCCGCCACGCCGGCCAGGGCGCCGATCTGGTACACGACGATGTCATAGGCCTCGTCCGGACTGATCTGGATGACGCGGCGGCCAAATCCGGCCAGGTCCTGCAGGCTGGGGTGGGCGCCCAGCGCCACCCCTCGCGCCAATGCCGCGGCCACGGTCTTGCGCATGGTGGCCGGGTCGCCGCCGTGAAAGCCACAGGCAATGTTGGCGGAGCTGACGAACTGCAGCACTGCCGCGTCGTTGCCCATGGTCCAGGCGCCATAGCTTTCGCCCATGTCGCAATTAAGGTCGATGCGGGTGGTCATAACGGGTTCCTTTCTAGGCCAGCAGCTCGCGCAGCGGTTCAAGCGCGGCGTGCAGTTGGGCAAACGCGCGCTCGCGCTCGCCGTCCAGGCGCTGCGCTTCTTCCAGCTCGATCCGCTGAAAACGCAGCGTCTGGCCGGGCGCGTACTGCGCCAGGGCGGGCAGATCCACGGTGGCGATCTGCGCAATCTTGGGATAGCCGCCGGTGGTCTGCCGGTCGGCCATGAGGATGATGGCCTCGCCGCCCGAAGGCACCTGCACGGTGCCGAAACAGGCTGCTTCGGACAGCATCTGCCGCGGCTGGTTCATGGCGAGCGGGCGGCCGAGCAGGCGGTAACCCATGCGGTCCGACTGCGGACTGATGCGGAAATCCGACTCCGCAAACGCGCGGCGGCTGCTCTGAGAGAACTCGGGCCAGTGCACGCCGGGCAGAAAGCGGATGAATTCGCGCTGCTTGTTGCCCAGCGTCGCGGGCAGATAGACGCGCACGTCCCACAGCGCCTTCTGCAAGGCGGCGGCATCGCGGTCCGGCGCCAGCGGCCGGCGCAGGGGGACGACGTCGCCCTTGGCAAGCGCGCGTCCTTCAAAGCCCCCGAATCCGCTGCGCAGGTACGTGGCTTCGCTGCCCATGACGGGCGTCAGCGCGAACCCGCCGTGCACGGCCAGATAGGCGCGCACGCCGGCGGCGGGCCTCGCGCCGAAGGCCAGCACGTCGCCCGCGCGCGCGATCAGCGGACGCAGCAGGGGGATGTCCTGGCCATTCAGCGTGGCGCCCAGGTCGGCGCCCGCCAGCGCGAAACAGGCCGGCACGTCGAAACGCAGCGTGGGGCCGGTCAGCGTGATTTCCAGTGTGGCCGGGTCGTCTTCGTTACCCGCCAAGGCATTGGCAAGCCGGTGGGCGCGCTCGTCCATGGCGCCCGCCGCCGGAATGCCCTGATGCTGGTAGCCGTCGCGCCCGCGGTTCTGGAAACTGGACAGCATGCCCGGCTTGATCACCGTCACGCTCATGGCCGGTTCCCCCGGATGCGATCGAATTCGTCGGGCGTAATCGGCACGAAGCGCACCGAATCGCCCGGCTGCAACAGGGCGGCGGGTTCGCGGGCCGGGTCGAACATGACGAGCGGCGTGGCCCCGATGATGTTCCAGCCGCCAGGCAGCCGGTTCGGGTAGATGACGGTCTGGCGATTGGCGATGGCCACCGCGCCCGGCGGTACGGCGGTACGAGGCGAGGGTCGGCGGGGAATGTTCAGTTTTTCGTCGTGCACGCCCAGATAGGCATGCCCGGGGGCAAATCCCAGCATGAACACCATGCTGCGCGGTTCGCTGTGCAACTGGATGACGGCGTCTGGCGAAATGCGCGCCGCGCGGGCGACCTCGGTCAGGTCAGGACCGTGTTCGCCGCCATAGCAGACGGGGATGTCGACCTCGCGTCCGCCCGCATCGCCGGTCGGAATGCCGCCGGCCAGCAAAGCCTGGATGTGTTCGGAGAGTGAGGCGTAGGTGGGGCCTTTGCCCTGTCCGCCAGGCCGGTAATGCACGGCCACGGCGACGAAGGAGGGCACCACATCGGTGACGCCCGGCAGCCGCGCGTCGCGCAGCATGCGGGCCGCCGCCAGGCACGTGCGGCCGATGGCGGCGTCGATGTGTTCGCCGAATGAAATGATCAGGCAGCGGTCACCCTGAGGCAGGATGCGCCAGCGGGTTTCGGCCGGAGAAAGCGGGTCTGAATTTACGTTCAACGGCACGAAACCTGTAGTGACGGGTTACTTGGCGAACAACGAATCCATGTTCTTGAACGCCTTGAATTCCAGCGCGTTGCCCGACGGATCCAGGAAGAACATGGTGGCCTGTTCGCCGACCTCGCCCTTGAATCGGATGTAGGGTTCGATGACGAACTCGGTCTTGGCGTCGGTCAGGCGCTTGGCCATGGCTTCCCATTGTTCCATGGAAAGCACGGCGCCGAAATGGCGCACGGGCACATTGTGCGAATCGACCGCGCTGGTGGCTTTGTGTCCACACTCGCTGGGAGCCAGGTGAGCCACGATCTGGTGGCCGTAGAAGTTGAAGTCGATCCATTCGGAGGAGCTGCGCCCCTCCGGACAGCCCAGCTTTTCGCCGTAGAAGGCGCGGGCTTCGGCCAGATCCCGCACGGGGAAGGCCAGGTGGAACGGCGGCAGGTTGGTTTGAGCGGACATGCAAGACTCCGGGTCAGGCAAAGGAAAGATGATCGTTCGGGCTGGGCGGCCGCCGCAGTCGCGTCGGCTTTAGCACCAGCACGTAGTTTAAGTATTGTTTTTTTTATAGCAAAACGATATTTTTCGAGTCTTAGCATCGAAAAAATTGATTGTGCTCAAAGAATTCAAGACCTTCATCGCCGTGGCGCGGGACGGCACCTTCACCGAGGCGGGGGCGCAACTGGGACTCACGCAGTCCGCAGTCAGCGCCCAGATCCGGCGCCTGGAAGAGTATCTGGGCGTCGCCCTCTTTGACCGCAGTCCGCGCGCGGCACTGCTGAACGCGCAGGGCCGCGAGATGCTGCCCCAGGCCGAAGAGCTGGTTGCCATGGCCGAACGCATGGCGGCGTCTGCCGGCGGCGCCCATGTCAGCGGGCTGCTGCGCATCGGCGCGATCGCGTCCGTGCAGCAGGATCTGCTGGTTCACGCGGTGGGCGAGTTCCGCGCGGTTTATCCCGACGTGCGCGTGCGCATCGTGCCCGGTGTGTCGCTGTCGTTGCTGGGTCAGGTGGACGCGGGCGAAGTGGACCTCGCCGTGCTGATCCGCCCGCCGTTCGCCTTGCCGCCCGAGCTGGGTTGGCAGCCGCTGATGAGCGAGCCGGTGATGCTGGCCATACCGGAATCCATGCCGGTCGCGCCTTGGCGGGAGCTGCTGGCGACCCAGCCCTTCATCCGCTACGACCGCGCTTCGTTCGGCGGGCGGGTGGTGGATGTATTTCTGAAGAAGCACCGGATCACCGTGCACGAGGCCGTGGAGCTCGACGAGATCGAGGCCATCGCGGGGATGGTCCGGCACGGGCTGGGCGTGGCGCTGCTGCCCCGGTTGCGGCGTCTGGACATGACCGGCCTGCGGCTGCTGCCGCTGGACGAACACGCGTTTCACCGCGAAATAGGCATCATCGGCCGCCTGCCGTTCGACCCTGGCAGCGTCCGCGAAAAGATCGCGCAATGCCTGCATCGGGCGGCGGGTGATTCGGGGGTGGGCTGACTGCTTGGATTGGGCGCTTGTGCGACGGCGTCTGGCTTGGCTCGGTGTCGGACACCGTCTCAAGCAATCTGGTCAGCCAAGAAAAAAGCCCCCGAAGGGGCTTTTGCTCTTACAGGCGGTCGCAGCGGACCGTGATCGGGTGATCGCGCAGGGCGGTCATCACGATGTCGTCCACCTGGCCCTCCACGTCGGTGATCACGTAGCCGATCTGGCCGCGCGTCTGCAGGGTCTGGCTGACGATGTTCAGGCCGTGTTGCGCCATCAGGTTGTCCAGCGCGCCCAGCGCCCCGGGCGCGTTGCGGTGCACGTGCAGGATGCGCGTGCCGCCGGCCTGTTCCAGGAACGGCAGCTCGGGGAAGTTGACCGCGCCCTTGGTGGTGCCGGCCTGCAGGAAGCGCACGAGCTTTTCGGCGACTTCGCGGCCGATGTTCTCTTGGGATTCCTGCGTGCTGCCGCCGATGTGCGGGGTCAGGATGACGTTGGGCATGCCGATCAGCGGGCTGGCCAGCGGTTCGTCGGCGCTCTTGGGCTCGGTGGGGAACACGTCCAGCGCGGCGCCGGCCAGGTGGCCGGATTTCAGCGCCGCGTGCAGCGCGTCGATGTCCACCACCGCACCGCGCGAGGCGTTGATCAGGATGGCGCCGCGGCGCATGCGGCCGATGGTCTCGGCGTTCATGATGTTTTCGGTGGACTTGCCGCCGGGGACGTGCAGCGTCACGACGTCGGCCTGTTCCAGCAGGTCATTCAGCGTGCCGGCGGGGCGGGCGTTGCCCAGCGGCAGCTTGGCCTCGACGTCGTGATAGATGACGCGCATGCCCAGGCTTTCGGCCAGCGTGCTGATCTGCGAGCCGATGTTGCCGTAGCCAACGATGCCCAGCGTCTTGCCGCGCGTCTCAAACGCGCCCGCGGCGCTCTTGTCCCAGTGGCCCTGATGGACCCGGGCGTTCTTTTCGGGGATCCGGCGCAGCAGCAGGATGGCCTCGCCCAGCACCAGTTCGGCGACCGAACGCGTGTTGGAGAACGGCGCATTGAAGACCGGGATGCCGCGCTGCATGGCGGTGTCCAGGTCGACCTGGTTCGTGCCGATGCAGAAGCACCCGACGACGCGCAGGTCGGGGTTGCCGGACAGCAGGGCCGCGTCCAGGTGTGTGCGAGAACGGATCCCCGCCACTTGCACGCCGCGCAGGGCGTCGTGCAATTGCGCCGGCGGCAGGGCCGCGGCATGCGTGACGATATCGGTGTAGCCGGCGGCCTCGAAGACGGCGCGGGCGCTCGGGTGGATGTTCTCGAACAGGACGATTTGTGCCATGACTGCCAAGGGTTGGTGAGAAACGCAATTATTTATTGTGGACCATTTTTGCTGCAGTGCAAGGAGTAGCCATTGAGGCGGTGTGGGTGAATTGTTTCAGGATCGCCCGCGCCGCAATCTGGGAATGCGCGCTAGCGGTAAGCCTGGAAAACCTTGGCGCCGCCGCGCTTGTCGACCAGCACCACGTCGTGCGGCGTCTTGCGACCGCCGTATTCCGGCCCGTCCATGCCCGGCGAACCCAACGGCATGCCGGGGGCCGAAATACCCGCCGCGTCGGGCTTTTCGAGTAGCAGCCGGCGCACGTCGCTGGCGGGCACGTGGCCTTCGACCGCGTAGCCCTCCACCATCGCGGTGTGGCAGGAACCGTAGTTGGCCATGCCCGCGTTGCGACGGATGGGGCCGGTGTCGTCGACGTCGTGCGTGACGACCTCAAAGCCGTTCTCGCGCATGTGCTTGACCCAGTCTTCGCAGCAGCCGCAGGTGGGCGTCTTCCAGACTTCGACTTTCACGGGCGCCTGCGCGGCCGCGATGGCGGGGGCGCCGAGGACGGCGGCGAGGACCAGGCAGCGTGTTAGACGGGCAAGGTTCATGATGCTCCAGGCGAAAAAGGTTTGTTCAAAGGATACGCTCGCGCGGGGCACGTCACCGCACCGACACCGAGCCCTTCATCCCTGCGGCGTAGTGGCCGGGCTCCAGGCAACCAAACGACACCGTGCCCGCCTTGTCAAAGCGCCACACGATCTGGCCGCTCTTGCCGGCGTCCAGCGACACGGCATTGGGTTCCTCGTGCCGCATGCCGGGATCTTTCATCATCATGGCGTAGTGCGCCTGCAGGTCGGCATCGGTGCCCAGTACGAGCTCATGCCGGATCTTGCCGGAATTGTGTACGTTCAGGCGGATGGTTTCGCCGGCCTTGACGTCGATGGTGGCGGGCGAAAAGCGCATGGCGTCGTTCATGTCGATCTCGACCGTGCGCGTGACGCGGGCCGGATCGCCCGGCGTGCCGATGGGCGCCGCAGCTGAGGGTTGCGCGTGGCCGCCATGCGCGTGGTCGCCTGCGGCCGACGCTGCGCCGGACAGCATGAGCGCCAGGGCGGCGAACGAAGTGCGTAGCAGAGTGCCTTTCACGAGAATCCTTGCAGAGGGAATGAGCGTGATGGCACTTTAAGAAACCGGGGGTGACCCGATCCTGTCGCGCAGATTACGTTTTTGTAATGTTCGGCCCCGCCACCGGATCCATCAGTGTGATGCCGACGACAGTGCCGGTGGTGTCGGATACCGCATCGGCCTCGCCGCCGTGCATGAGCGCAATGGCGCGCACGATGGCAAGACCCAGGCCGTGGCCTTCGCTGCGCGGGGCGCGCGTCGGGCCGGCGCGGAAAAAGCGGTCGAAGATGCGGGGCAGGTCGGCTGGCGGGATGGGCGGCCCGGGGTTGCGGACCGTGGCGCGCGCGCCGCCGGGGATGCGGGAGCAGGCCACCACGATCCCGCCGCCGGGTGGTGTGGCCTTGATGGCATTGGAAATCAGGTTGGCCAGCGCGCGTCGCGCGAGCCCCCGGTTGGCGGCCACGGTGGCGTCGCCCTCGCAGCGCAACTGCACGCCGTGTTCTTCCAGCGTGGCTTCGTAGTATTCGGCAACGCGCCGCGCTTCCGCGGCCAGTGACACCGGAGCCAGATCGGCCGCACGTTCGCCACGGTCG
>NZ_DIEJ01000028.1:17239-22076 GCF_002418565.1 Achromobacter sp. UBA5777
GCGGCGTGCGCAGTTCGTGCGCCACATCGGCGTTGAATCCCTCCATCTGCTGGTAGGCCGCCTGCAGCCGGTCCAGCGTGCGGTTGAAGGAGCGCACCAGGTCATGCAATTCGCGGTCGGTGTCTTCCAGCGGGAGGCGGCGCGCCAGGTTGTCGGGCTGGATGCCCGCGGCCTGTTCTGACAGCCGGCGCGCCGGCGCCATGCTGCGCCGCACGGCCCAGGCCGCCAGGACGACCGTGGCGCCGACCCACAGCGCGCAGATCAGCGCGAGGGCCGTGCCGTAGGCGTAAAGAAACTGCGAACTGGTCCGGGTGCTGACCGCCACCGTCAGCTGCGCGCCGGGCAGGATGCGATCGTTCATGGCGACGCGCAGGCCGCGCATCCGGCCGCCATCGGGCGTTTCCAGCAGGACCTGGCGGCCGTCCGGGGACGCCAGCGTCTCGGGCTGGGTTCCGCCGTAGACGGCATTGCCCTGCGCGTCGACAATCCAGATGCCGAGCTGGCCTTGCCCCGCGCGCATCTGGTCGAAGGTGGCCGCCAGATCGTGCAGGCCGCTGGCGCTGTTCTGCATGTCGATCAGGTGGTCGATGAGTTCGAGCTTGCCGCTGACTTCGGTGATCTCCTGGCGCTCGACCTCGCGCTTGAGCGCCCAGAACAGGGTGGCCCCCGCAAGGCTGGAGACCAGCAGGGCGATGGCGCCCAACAGCAGCGTCAGCCGCGCCTGCATCGACCGCACGCGCGGACGGATCATCGTGGGCTGCCGCCCGGGGCGTCGCGCGATTCCAGCACATACCCCATGCCTCGCACGGTGTGCAGCAGTTTCGAGTCGAAGGGATCGTCCAGCTTGCCGCGCAGGCGCCGCACGGCCACGTCGATCACGTTGGTGTCGCTGTCGAAGTTCATGTCCCAGACCTGCTCGGCCAGGGTCGTGCGTGACAGCACCTGCCCATGCCGGCGCAGCAGCAGCGCCAGCAGGCTGAACTCTTTGGCGGTCAGGTCCAGGCGGTGGCCGCCGCGCTGCGCGCGCCTGCTGGCAAGATCCAGCTCCAGGTCTGCCAGGCGCAGCAGCGTGGGTTCCTGCGATCGGCCGCGGCGCAGCAGCGCCTGCACCCGCGCCAGCAGTTCGGAGAAGGCGAAGGGTTTGACGAGGTAGTCGTCGGCGCCGCCCTCCAGGCCGCGGACCCGGTCTTCGACCGCGTCGCGGGCGGTCAGCATCAGGATCGGCGTGTCCTTGTGCGCGCGCACCGAGGCCAGGACCTCGAAGCCGTCAACGCCGGGCAGCCCCACGTCCAGCACGATGAGGTCGTACGCGCCTTCGAGCGCGAGGTGGCGGCCGTCCACGCCGTCGCGCGCCACGTCCACGACGTGGCTTTGCTCCGACAGTCCCTTCTTCAGGTAGTCGGCCAGTTTGGGTTCGTCTTCGATGACCAGGATGCGCATGGCCAAAAATTTACCACCCGCGCGCCGCCGTCAGGCGGGCGGAATCACGCCGTTTCGGCGATGGCGATGCGGTCGGCGGGAAAGCGCAGCGAAAAGACGCTGCCCTTGCCGGGTTCGCTGGTGATGAGCAGTTCGGCGTCGTGACGCATGGCGATGTGCTTGGTGATCGCCAGCCCCAGCCCGGTGCCGCCGACGGCGCGCGAGCGGCCCCGGTCCACGCGGTAGAAGCGCTCGGTCAGGCGCGGCAGATGGCGCGCCGGAATGCCGATGCCCGTGTCCTGCACGCTGTAACACGCGCCGCCTTCGGGCTCGCGTTCCCAACGCACGGTGATGGTGCCGCCGTCCGGCGTGTAGCGCACGGCGTTGGTCAGCAGGTTGGACAGGGCCGAGGTCAGCTCGTTTTCGGCGCCCAGCACGTCCAGGGTTTCGTCGATGTGCCAGACCAGCTGGTGCCGGCCCCCCGACAGCGCTTCGATCTGCTGGCGCGCCTTCTGCAGCAGCGCGCCCATGTTGACCGCGCGCGGATCGCTGCCCGGCGACGATTCCAGCGTGGACAGCGTCAGCAGGTCTTCCACGATGGCCTGCATGCGGTGCGCCTGCTCGTGCATCATGTCGATGTACTGCTCGCGCTGCTCCTGCGGCAGCGCGTCGTCGGGCATGTCGCGCAGCGTTTCCAGAAAACCCGCCAGCACCGTCAGCGGCGTGCGCAGTTCGTGCGAGACGTTGGCCACGAAATCGCGGCGCGTGGTTTCCAGGCGTTCGATCTGCGTGACGTCGCGAGTGATGAGCAGGCGCTGGTTGCTGGCGTAGGCCGTCAACTGCATCATCATCAGCCTTTCCTGGCCTTGCTGGCCCAGCCGCACCAGGATGGGTTCGGGCCAGGATGGGCGATGCGCGTATTCCACGAATTCCGGCGCGCGCAGCAGGTTCAGAAGGTTGTGTCCGCGATCGGCCGGCAGCCGGAGACCCAGATGCTGGCGCGCCATGCGGTTGCACCAGTCGATCTGAAAGTCCTCGTTCAGCGTGACGGCGCCGTCGGGCAGGGCCTGGGCAGCAGCCAGCATTCCTTGCATGGTGTCGCGGGTTTCAGTCAGTTCACGTGCGCGGGCGCGGGTGTACCGATAGAGCGGAGCAAGGATGTCGTCCCAGGGGCCGACAGAGGCCGGCGGGGCGGAGTCGGGTTGATTGGCCCAGCGGGAGACCAGCGTCAGCCGCCAGCTGCGCCACAGCAGCATGGCGGTCAGCGAAGCCGAAAACACGACCCAGCCCGCGGGGTCTCCAATAAGCCATTGCGCCAGTAAGGCAACCACCGCCCACAGGGCGACAAATATAAGCGTGCGCAGCCAGATCATCGTGCGCCAGTTTTACCGCGTGGGGAGCTGTGCCGTAAACCGATAGCCGCTGCCGCGGACCGTTTCCACGTGCGCATCATGGCCGCTGGGTTCCAGGGCCTTGCGCAGGCGGCGGATGTGCACGTCGACCGTGCGTTCTTCCACGAAGACGTGATCGCCCCAGACCTGGTCCAGCAGCTGCGAGCGCGAGAACACGCGCTCTGGGTGCGTCATGAAGAAATGCAGGAGGCGGAATTCGGTGGGGCCGATCTGCAGAGACTGGCTGTTGCCGGACAGACGATGCGTCACCGGATCAAGCTTCAGGCCGCCGACGTCAATGACGTCGTCCGTCAGCTGCGGCGCACGGCGGCGCAGCACGGCCTTGATGCGGGCCATAAGCTCCTTGGGCGAGAAGGGCTTGGTGATGTAGTCGTCGGCGCCGGCCTCCAGGCCGTCCACCTTGTCCTGCTCGGAGCCCTTGGCGGTCAGCATGATGACCGGGACGGCGCGGGTGCGCTCGTCGTTGCGCAGCTTGCGCGCCATGGCCAGGCCGGAGGTTCCCGGGAGCATCCAATCCAGCAGGATCAGATCGGGAAGCTCGGCGCGGATCAGCGTCTGGGCCTGGTCGGCGTCGAAGGCGCGCAGCACCTTGTGGCCAGCGAAGGACAGGTTGACGGCGATCAGTTCCTGGATGGCGGGTTCGTCTTCGACGACGAGGATGGTGCTGGACATATCGAATTGGGCACACTTCTGAGCGCCGGCGCGGCGCGAACATTGCGATAGTATGGCCGCAATATTTCAGGTATGTGACCGCAGCGCGTCATTCGGCGGGTCCGGCACGCCGCAGGCGCGCGCCCGATAGGCTACCATTGACCGATATATCGGGAATTCACCATGCAAAACCCCTCCGAATCGCAACAATCCGCCGGTTCCGGCTCGACCTCGACGCACTTCGGCTTCCAGTCGGTCCCCGAAGGCGAAAAGGCCCGCAAGGTCGCCGAAGTCTTCCATTCAGTCGCCCAGCGCTACGACGTCATGAACGATTTCATGTCGGCGGGCCTGCATCGCGTCTGGAAGGCCTTCACCATCGGCCGCGCCGCCATCCGCCCCGGCATGAAGGTGCTGGACATCGCCGGCGGCACGGGCGATCTGGCGCGCGCCTTCGCCAAGCGTGCCGGCCCCACGGGCGAGGTCTGGCTGACCGACATCAACGATTCCATGCTGCGCGTGGGGCGCGACCGTCTCACTGACGCCGGCCTGCTGGTGCCCACCGCCGTCTGCGACGCCGAGCGCCTGCCGTTCCCCACCGGTTATTTCGACCGCGTCAGCGTGGCCTTCGGCCTGCGCAACATGACCCACAAGGACCGCGCCCTGGCCGAAATGACCCGTGTCCTCAAGCCGGGCGGCAAGCTGCTCGTCCTGGAGTTCTCGCGCATCGCCAAGCCGCTGTCGCCGGCGTACGACTGGTATTCCTTCAATGTCCTGCCGTGGCTGGGCAAGAAGATCGCCAAGGACGAGGCCAGCTATCGCTACCTGGCCGAATCCATCCGCATGCACCCCGACCAGGAGACGCTGGCCGACATGCTGCGCACCGCCGGTCTGGAGCGGGTGCAATATTTCAACCTGACAGCCGGCATCGCCGCGCTGCACGAAGGCGTGCGTCTGGGCTGACGCCTGGCGTCCACGGCGTGTTTCGCCGTCCCGCGGGGAACTTGTGGGGCGGCGGCTTGTCCGTTATTCTTACGCCATTCAGATTACTGTAAGAAAAGTCGCGCAGATGGTCTCGCGTATTGCGAGGCCCTCCCGTTGCTCGGGGCAGCGGGGGCGCGAGTACGAGGGAGCAAACCTATGTCCAAATTCTGTCTTTCGCGCTTTGTCGCGGCAGCGCTCATCGCCGTTTCGGGCGCTGCGCTGGTGACGGCGTCCTTTGACGCCGAAGCCCGTCGCGCCGGCGGCGGCTCCAGCGTGGGCCGTCAATCCTCCAACGTCACGACGCAGCGCCAGGCCACCACGCCGCCGGCTGCCAACAGCAACACCGCGGGCGCCACCGCCGCGCCGGCAGCCGC
>NZ_DIEJ01000021.1:0-11428 GCF_002418565.1 Achromobacter sp. UBA5777
ATGCTGCTGACGGGCGGCCTGATCGGCGCCGGCACGCTCGCGCCCTGGGGCGTGATCGCCTGGGGCATCGCCGGCGCGATCGTGGGCGACGCGCTCTCGTACTATCTGGGCCGCTGGGCGGGGCCCAGCGTGCTGCGGCGCTGGCCGCTCAAGCAGCAGCGCACCGGCGTGGCGCGGGCTCGGCTGTTCTTCTACCGCTATGGCTTTGCGTCGGTGCTGATCGGCCGCTTTCTGGGCCCCATCCGCTCCACCATTCCCACGGTGGCGGGCGTGATGGGCATGGCGCATGGCCGCTTCCAGCTGGCCAACGTGCTGTCGGCAGTGCTGTGGATGCCCCTGATGCTGGCGCCCGGCTACATTACCGCGCGCAGCCTGGGCACAGCGCAGAACGCGCAGCAGATCGCCATGATGATCGGCGCGGGGCTCTCGGTTTTGCTAGGATGCGGGCTTCTCCTCGNNATCGCCATGGTGCGCAAGCGCCGCCAACCGGTGCGCGCGCGGCGGGGCAATTGATCCGGAGAGCGTCATGGCCATTGATGCCGAGCCCAAGAACGGCGATTTCGCGCGCTATATCGAAGAGTTGACCAACGCGAAGGGCGCCTCGCCGGGCCGCATCGCCAGCCGGCGCGAAACGCGCAGGCAGACAGCGCCGGTTGCCGTGCCGATGCCCGTGGCCGTCCCGCCCTCCCCGACGCCCGGTTCGCTGTCCGACGCGCCTTGGGGCAATACCGCGTCGCCATCCCCGCGTGCGCGTTCGGCATCCGAAGCGCCCCTGGCGACGTTCCCGGGCCAGCCCGACGAGGCCAACATCACGCTCGCCCGGCAGGCGCGGTCACGCAAGATCGGCGCCGTGCTGACGGTGGCCGGCATCATGGCAGGCTGGGCCGCGGCCAACATCGCTTTCCGCGCGTTTCACAGTCCCCGGTTCGAACTGGACGAACTGATGCCCGCCGTGTTCCTGGCCTTCTTTGCCTTCATGCTGTTCAAGGCGGCCAGCAGCGCGCGCAACCCGCGCAAGTCGCCTTTGAACAAGCTGCCGCCCCTGACGCCGTCGTCATACCGCAAGGACGGCGCCTGACGCGCCGCAGCTTGGGTGTTGGCGTTGGTGCTAACATTTCCGGCCATTGAACCAGCCCCCTCCCGGAGTGAAAGTGAACAACGTAGTCGGATTGAACCAGGCCCAGGCGGCCACGATGCTGAAGCTGCAAGGCCATCTGAACAGCATGATCAATCCGGACTGGGTCAACGGCGGCGCCCGCTTCCTGCGCGCCGCGTTCGTCGAATCGGCCGAAGCCCTGGAGCACTACGGCTGGAAGTGGTGGAAGAAGCAGACCATCGACCTGCCGCAGGTCCAGATGGAACTGGTCGACATCCTGCACTTCTATCTGTCGCACACGATCGTCCAGTCGGCTGGCGACGTCGAAGCCGCCGCCCGCGCGCTGGTGGCCGACCTGGCCACGCCGGCCTCCGTCGTGCTGGACGGCAAGACCTACGCGCTGGACTCACTGAACGTGCCGGAACTGCTGGAATTGATCGGCGGGCTGGCCGTGTGCGGCCGGGCCAGCTTCAAGGTCCTGGAGCAGACGATGACCGCCTGCGAGATGACCTGGAACGATGCCTACACGCAATACGTGTCGAAGAATGTCCTGAACATCTTCCGCCAGCAGCACGGCTACAAGGAAGGCACCTACATCAAGATCTGGAACGGCGAGGAAGACAACGTCGTGCTGGCGCGCCTGCTGTCGCAGCAGGATCCCGCCAGCGCGGACTTTGCCGACGTGCTGCATCGCGAGCTGGAAGCCGCGTACGCCAAGCTGTAGGGCGCATGGCTGACGGACTACCGCTGCCCGAAGCGCGTCTCGCCAAACAACGCCTTCAGCTCGCGCGGCTGCGACCGCCAGTATTGCTTCGGCGCGCTGACCTGGCCGTCCAGTTCGGCCGCCGCGTGCCACGGCCAGCGCGGGTCGTACAGCATGCCACGCGCCAGCGCGACCATGTCTGCCTTGCCCTGCGCCAGAATGTCTTCAGCCTGTTGGGCCTCGGTGATCAATCCCACCGTGATGGTCGGCATTCCGATCCGGCGCTTGATCTCGTCGGCGAACGGGACCTGGTAATTCGGCCCTACCGGAATCTTCTGCTGCGGCGACACGCCGCCGCTGGACACGTCGATGAATTCACAGCCGCGCGCTTTCAGCGCCTCGGCGAACACCAGGGTCTGCTCAAGGTCCCAGCCGCCCTCCACCCAGTCCGTCGCCGATACGCGCACGCCAAGCGCCACGGAAGGCGGCGTGATATCGCGCAGGGCCTGAAAGATTTCCAGTGGAAAGCGCATGCGGTTTTCCAGCGATCCACCGTAAGCATCGTCGCGCCGATTCGACAGCGGTGACAGAAACTGATGCAGCAGATAGCCATGTGCGGCATGCACCTCGATCGCATCAAAGCCCAGGCGCAGCGCGCGGCGGGCGCTGTCCACGAACGCATTGCGGATGCGTTCAAGGCCCGCGTCGTCCAGCGCATGCGGCGCGGGCTCGTGCGCGTTGTGCGGCACGGCCGACGGCGCCCAGCCTAGCCAGCCGCCAGCGCTTTCGGGCACCAGTTGGCCGCCGTTCCAGGGCGCATCGCTGGATGCCTTGCGGCCGGCGTGTCCCAACTGGATGCCAAGTTTGATCGGAGAATAGCGGCGCACGGCGGCGACCACCTTGCCCAGTGCGGCTTCGGTCTCGTCGGACCATAGACCCAGGTCTCCCGGCGAGATGCGGCCATCGGCCTCGACCGCGGTGGCTTCGGTAAACAGCAGCGCCGCGCCCGATAGCGCCAGATGCCCCAGGTGGATCATGTGCCAGTCGGTGGCACGGCCCTCTTCCGCCGAGTATTCGCACATGGGTGCGATGACGATGCGGTTGGGCAGTTCGACGTTGCCGATTGACGTGGGGCTGAACAGATGGCTCATGCGAGGGGCTCCGGGTGCATTGGACGACACAGCATAGCGCCCGGACATGCAAACGCCCCCAAATCCCAACGCCCCCGGCAGGGTTTAAGCGCGCGCCTACTGCCCTTCGATCACCGAATCCAGGAACTGGCGCGTGCGCGCCTCCTTGGGCTGGCTGAACAGCACTGACGATTCCGCGTCTTCGACGATATTGCCCTGGTCAAAGAACAGCGTGCGGTCCGAGCTGCGTTCGGCGAACTTCATCTGGTGCGTCACGATGATCATCGTCATGCTGCGGCGTGCAGACAGGTCGCGCAGGATCTGCAGAATCCCGCCGACCAGCTCCGGATCCAGCGCGGACGTGACCTCGTCGAAGAGCATGACCTGCGGACACATCGCCAGCGCGCGCGCGATGCCGACGCGCTGTTTCTGCCCGCCCGAAAGCTGCGCCGGGTACACGTCCAGCTTGTCCCCCAGCCCCACCATCTCCAGGTACTCGACGGCACGATCGCGTGCCTGGTCGCGCGGCATGCCCAGCACGTGCAGCGGCGCCTCCATGGCATTGCCTAGCGCCGTCATGTGCGGGAATAGGTTGAAATGCTGGAACACCATGCCGATCTTGCCGCGCACGTTGCGCAGGTGTTCGGAATTGACGCCGGCGGGGCGGCCCTGCGCGTCGGTCCACATGGGTTCGCCGTCGATCTCGATCTCGCCGCTGGTGGGCGGGTCCAGCGTCATCAGCACGCGCAGCAACGTGGATTTGCCCGAGCCCGACGGCCCGATGACGGCCACCGTCTGTCCCGCCGGAATCTCGAGGTTGATGCCGCGCAGGACTTCCACGTCTCCAAAACGCTTGTGCAGATTCTTGATGCTTACGCTGGCGCTCATCGCTTTCCTCCAAATCGTTGCAGGCGGGCCTCCAGGCCGCGCACGCCCCAGGCCGCGACCAGGCTCAGCGCCAGGAACAGCAGGCCCACCAGGGTCAGGGGTTCGGTGTACCGGAACGTCGCCGATCCGATCATCTTGCTTTGCTGCAGCAGCTCGACCACCGTGATGGCCGACAACAGCGGGGTGTCCTTGAACATGGCCACCAGATAATTGCCCAGCGCGGGCACCACGGGCGGAATCGCCTGCGGCAGCACCACGCCCACCGTCGTGCGCCAGCGCGACATGTTCAATGCCGTGGCGGCTTCCCATTGGCCGCGCGGCACGGCCTCGATGCCGGCGCGGTAGACCTCGGCGCAGTAGGTCGCATAGTGCAGGCCCAGCGCCACGATCCCCGTCATCAGCGGCGACATCTGCGCCCCCGTCAGCGGCAGGACATAGAACAGGAAGTACATCTGCACCAGCAGCGGCGTGCTGCGCACGAACTCGATGAAGAACGCCGTGGGCAGCGACACGATGCGCAGCTTCGATCGGCGAAGCATCGCAAGCACCAGGCCCAACGTGACCGCCACCAGCATGCCGAGCACGGTGGCCTGGATGGTGATGACAAGCGCCGAGCCCAGCGTGGGCAGGATTTCCAGTGCGAAAGACCAGTCGAATATCGGTGTCATCGGACTCGGACCCTCCGCTCGAGCAGGCGCACGCCCGCGGTGATCAGGAGCGCCACGGCGAAGTACATCAGCAGCATCAGCGTGAAGATCTCGGTCGTGCGCAGGGTTTCGCTGCGCAGCAACTGGCCGCGGAAGGTCAGGTCGGTGATGGTGATCAGCGACACCAGCGCGGTGTTCTTCAACAGCTCGATGAGCAGGTTGCCCGCCGGCGGCAACATGGCGGGCACCGCTTGCGGCAGCACGATGCGCTGCATGATCTGGCGGCGCGTCAGGTTCAGCGCCACGCCCGCTTCACGCTGCCCGGGCGGAACGGCCCGGATGGCGCCGCGCACCACTTCCGCACCGTACGCGCCCGCGTTCAGCGCCAGCACCACGATGCCGACCAGCATGGCCGGCAACTGCACGCCAAACAGCGGCAGCACGAAGTAGAACCAGAAGAGCTGCACCAGGGCGGACGTGCCGCGAAAGACCTCGACGTACACCGACGCCGTCCACCGCACCGGCCGCAGGGAAGACAGCCGCCCGATCCCGGACAGCAGTGCAAGCGGCACCGCGAGGACGACCGCGCCCGCCATGATCTGGAGCGTGACCGCCAACCCCTCGAGCAGGGGCGGCACCAGCTCCGCGATATGTTCAGACATCAGCTGCATCGGCGCTCCTTACTGTCCGCTGCAGAGCTTGTCCGCGGTCACGCCTTGGGGCAGTTCGTCGGCGGTAAAGCCGAAAGGCGCCACAAGCTGCTTGTGCTCGTCGGTGCCAATGAACTTGGCCAGTTCGGCGTTGAAGGCATCCGCGAAGGCCTTGTCGTCGGTGCGGAAGGCGTAGGCGCCGTAGCCGCGCACGCCCTTGCCGTCGATGACCGGATCGGTGAACGGATCGGCCTTCTCCAGCCCGCTGCCCTCCTGCGTCTTGCCCATCAGGTCGTTGACGGTGAGCGCGGTGGCGGCGTAGGCATCGGCCCGGCCGGCCTGCACGCCGGACAGCGCGCTGACGGCATCCGGGAACACGACCACCTGGCCGGCCGGTATCTTGACCTTTTCAGCGTACTCGCCCTCGATCGCGCCGACCACGACGCCTAGCTTGGCGTCCGGGTTCTTCAGCACGTCTTCGTAGCTATGAAGATTCTTGGGATTGCCCTGCTTGACCAGGAACGCTTCGCCAACGCCGTACGTCGGATTGGAAAACGCGACCTGTTGGCAGCGGCTGGGCGTGACGTACATGCCGGCCGCGATGATGTCGAAGCGCTTGGCGGCCAGGCCGGGGATCAGCGATCCGAACTCGGTCAGGACGCCTTCAACTTCGTTGATGCCCATGCGCTTGAGCACCACGCGGGCAATCTCCACGGATTCCCCGGTGACCTTGGCCTCTTTGCTATCCATGTACGCAAACGGCGCCTCATTGGCATAACCAATGCGGATCTTGCCCGCCGCCTTGGCTGCTTCCAGGGTGCTGGCGTTACTGGCGGTCTCGCCGCCCGCGGCCGCGGACTTGTCGCCGCCCGAGTCCGAACATGCGGCGAGCACGCCCAGGCTCAACGCCAGCAACAACCGTCTGGATTGGATGAGGGTCATGAATTATTTCTCCCGAATTTATTTCTAGGTGCATGGCTTCACTAAAAATAATACGCTAAGAAATGATTCGGACACGAATGATATAGGCATGAAAAAGCAGGCCTAAGCCTGCTTTTGCCGTCCGTTGCCCTATGGAGCGTTAGAACACGTTACGAACGGTACAGAGATATGGCACCAATTATTCTGCGTAGGAAAAACGCCCGTTTTTAACCGTGCCCATCACGCGGGCACGCTCGTCGAAGCCCTGGTGATTGTCTTTGGTGATGTTCAGGACGCCATTGGGCACGATCAGATCGCGGGTGTTTTCCAGCGCATCGCGCAGCGCCAGGCGGAATTCCGGGGTGCCGGGCTTTGCACCGGTTTTCAGGGCGCGCGACACGGCCGAGTCCAGCAGCATCCAGGCGCCGTAGGCATCACCGGCGAACTGCGTCAGCGTGTTCGGACCGTATTGCTGTTCATACTTGTCGGCGAATTCCACGGCCACCTTCTTGACCGGGTTGGAATCGGGCAGCTCGCGCGCCACGACGCCCGGGCCCGTGGGGAACAACGTCCCTTCCACATCCTTGCCGCCCACCTGCAGGAACTCCAGCGTGCCGATGCCGTGCGTCTGGTAGACAGCGCCGGTGAAACCGCGCTCCAGCAGCGTCTTCTGAGGCAGCGCCGCCGGCGTGCCCGAACCGGCAATCAGCACCGCGTCGGGCTTGGCGGCAATGACCTTAAGCACCTGTCCGACGACCGAGGCGTCGGTGCGCTGGAAGCGTTCCTGGGCCACGATCTTCAGGTCCGAGCCGGCGGCGGCCGAAAACTCTTTCCACCAGCTGTCGCCGTACGAATCCGCAAATCCGATGAAGGCCACGTTCTTCAGGCCTTTTTTCTTCATGTCCTCGACCAGCACGGTCGCCATGAGCGAGTCGTTCTGCGGCATCTTGAAGGCCCAGATGCGCTTGGGATCCGACTGAGGCTCGACGATGACGCTGGACGCCGCCAGCGCGATCATCGGGGTCTTGGTCTCGGCCAGGACGTCCAGCCCGGCCAGCGCCGACGCCGTGATGTTGGGGCCGACAATCGCGTCGACCTTGTCTTCGGACGTCAGCTTGCGCATGTTCTTGACCGCGCGGCTCACGTCCGTGCCGTCGTCCAGCACCACGTAGCGCGCGGGTTCGCCGCCCAAGGTGCTGGGCCATAGACGGATCGCGTTGTTGGTCTGGATGCCGATGGCGGCGGCGGGGCCCGTGGTGGACACGTCCACGCCGATCACGATTTCGGCTTGAGCGGACAGGACGGGAACAGCCAGCGCGACAGCGCAGGCGTAGCGGGCAAGGATGCGAGGCATGACTACGGCTCTTGGGAAGAAGTGAAGGAGATGCCGCTATTTTGCCTGATGCGCTCACGCGTCTTATTGATATGGCCGGCCCATCTCAATTGGCCGGGCGCGCGACAGGCATGCGCGGTCGCCCTGCCGTTACATCGGCTTGCCGTTGCGTACCCGCGTTTTCCGCAACGGCTGGGGTGGCGGGCCGTATCATCGACGGTGCCGCCTGAGGCAAGGCGCGCCGTCCGCGGGACGGCGCCTCTCCCACCCAGAACGCGCCGCACACGGCCGCGTTCCCACACAGGAGTCCTGTATGAAGAAAACCGCATCCGCCGCCTGGTCGGGCGATCTGAAGACTGGCAAAGGCACGATTTCCACGCAGAGCGGCGCGCTCAAGAGCCAACCCTATGGCTTCAACACCCGCTTCGGCGACACGCCGGGCACCAACCCCGAAGAATTGCTGGGCGCGGCGCACGCCGGCTGCTTCACGATGGCGCTGTCCAACATTCTTTCCGAGGCCGGCCTGGTCGCGGACAGCCTGGACACCAAGGCCGAAGTCACGCTGGACAAGCTCGACGATGGGTTCGCCATCACCGCCGTCCATCTGACCGTCGAGGCGGTCATTCCGGGCGCCTCCGCAGAGGCCTTTGAGGACGCCGCGCGCAAGGCCGAAAAGGGCTGCCCGGTTTCCAAGGTGCTGAACGCCAAGATCTCGATGGACGCCAAGCTCAAGTCTTGATCCACGCGGGCGATCCGGCTTCCGAACGGGGGCCGGATCATTGGCGCGCCCTATTCCGGGCGTGGTCAAAATCAATTGGACGATGCAAAGTCGCTTCCGGACAATGAGAACCATTCTCAGGAGCGACGCATGACCGGATTCATCTACGCGATTTCAGGCGGCAATGCCGCCCTGGCGCAGGACGCGCGGATTTCCGCCAACCTGCGCCGCATGGTCGGGTCCGGCATTCTGGTGGCGGTCGGCTACATCGACCCGGGCAACTGGGCCACCGACATCGCGGGCGGCAGCGGCTTCGGCTATGGGCTGTTGATGGTCGTCATCACATCGGCGTTTCTGGCCCTGGGCTTTCAAGTGCTGGTGTCGCGTCTGGCGCTGGCAACCGGCCAGGATCTGGCTACCCTCACCGCCCGCCACCTGTCGCCCCGCCTGGCCAGAGCCGCCTGGCTGGCCGGCGAGGCCGCCATCCTGGCCACCGCGCTGGCGGAACTGATCGGCGGCGCGATTGCGCTGCGGCTGCTGTTCAAGCTGCCGCTGATCGCCGGGGTTGCCGTCACGGGCATCGGCACCTTCGCCGTGCTGGCCATGACGCGTGGCAATGCCGACCGGCATGAACGCGTGATCGCCTTGCTCTTGTCCGTGGTGGCGCTGTCGTTCGTATTTTTGCTGTTCAAGGCCAATCCGGCCTGGACGGAAGTGGCCCATGGCGTGAGCGAGACCGGCAAGGCACTGCGCGATCCGCAAGGTTTTCTGATTGCACTAGGGATTCTGGGCGCGACCCTCATGCCGCACAACCTTTACCTGCATTCCGGCACGCTGGCGCAACGGGCGCAAGGCTTGCCGCAGCAGGCGCGCGGCATGGCGATGCGCGTGGCGCGCAACGACACCATCGTGTCCTTGGGCGTGGCGATGCTGATCAACGCGGCCATCATGATCGTGGCCGCGGCGTCGCTGTCCGGCTCCGGCATGGTGGTGTCCAGCCTGGATGACGCGCATGCGGTGATCGGCCACACGTTAGGGATCGGCGCAGCGGTGGTGTTCGCCGTGGCCTTGTATGCCGCCGGACAAAGCTCCACCATCACGGGTGTGCTGGCTGGCCGCATCCTGTCGCAGGGATTCCAGGTGGGCAGCAACTGGTCGGACCGCCGCCGTGCTTTGATGACGCGCGTGGTGGCAGGCGCCGCCGCCGTCGGCCTGTTGGCGTTCACGGGCGGCAAAGATCCGGACGGATTGCTGGTGCTCAGCCAGGTCATCCTGAGCCTGGCGTTGCCCTTCGCGCTGGGACCGCTGGTAGTGCTGGCGTGCCGCAAACGCCTGATGGGCGCCTATGTGCTGCGGGGCGCCTGGGCCTGGGCCGCGATCGGGGCAACCGTGGGCATCATCGTGCTGGACGGCTACCTGCTACTTGATCTCGTCGCCTGAACGGGCCACGCGGCCCTCCGCGGCGGGCACAAAAAAAACGCCAGCGATCAAAGCTGGCGTTTTTTCTGGCGGGGTACTTCAGTGGTAGGCGGAGACTACCGGGTGCTGACGGCGGCCGGCGTCCATATTGTGCAGGACCTCGCCAACGGCGCCGCCCAGTGCGGCCATGCGCAGCTTCAGGCGCAACCAGCGCGAGCCTGCGTGGGGGCCGGACAGGGTTTCCGCCTTGATGGCCTCGCGGATCAGGGACCGCTCCAGCGCATCCGACATACGGGCATTTTTCAACGCGGTATCGCTCATGATTCTCTCCTTGAGAAAAGCGATGTGGAACAACGTGAGGCCATCTTAGATCCACGTATGCTGCGTTGCAATAAAAATCACAAACATTTTTTTCAGCGTTGCGCAATGGGGACAAACACCACCAAAACGGTGCGCGCCGCACAGGGTTACGCACCGCTTTTGTGCGATGACCTAGCCCATCCGGCGGGGCAGATGCGCCTGGATCAGCTTGTCGGCCATCGCCGCCACCCTGCCCGCCGGTCCGCCTTCACCAAAAAGCTGGCTTGAGACGAATGCACCCTCGATCAGCAGCAGCAATCCGTCTGCCAACGCTTCCGGGTCCTCCGCCCCCATCCCGGCAGCCATGGCGTTCAGCCGGCGGCGCAGTTCGCGCTTGTGCTCCACGGCGACGGCGCGGGCGGGATGCTCCGATTCCGGGTACTCGACGGCCGCGTTCGTCAGCCCGCAACCCCGATAGCCGTTCTGCACCGCGCGGCCGGCCATGCCGGTCAGATAGTCGAGCAACTGGGCGCGCGGGTCGCCCGGATGCGCAGCGCAGGCGGCGTCAAAGCGTGCCCAGAATTCGGCGTCGTAGTCGCGCAGGTACGCAGCGGCCAGTTCGTCCTTCGAGGAAAAGCTGCGGTACAGGCTGGGCTTGGTTACGCCCGCCTGGGTGACGATGGCATCTACACCCACCGCGCGGATGCCGTCGCGGTAGAACATCTCGCGAGCGGTCTTGCGGATGCGGTCGGCCGCCAGAAGCGGCTTGGATGCGGATTTGCCGGCCTTGCCGGTGGCGGCGGCGGATGGGGTCTTGCTGGCCATACAGGGGCTCCTTTTTTGCGGAACGACACGCACGGCCGCTCCGGAAACAGGGTCGCCAAAAAACGCTTGACGATGTTACTGACCGGTACGTACTATGCGCGAACCCTAATACGTACCGGTCAGTCACATGAGTATAGCCCAGCCTCCCTTCCCCTTCCGCCGCGCCGGCCAGAAGTATGCGTTCGTGGTCGTCGGCGTGATCTTTTTGTCACTGCTGGTCGCTGCCGGCTTGCGATCTTCGCCCAGTGTGCTGCTGGTTCCTCTTGAAGAAACGTTTGGCTGGAGCCGCACCTCGATTTCGTTTGCCGCGGCGCTTGGCATTTTTCTGTACGGATTGGTGGGTCCGTTTGCGGCCGCCGCGATGGAACGCTTTGGGCTGCGGCGCGTGCTGATCACCGCGCTGATCCTGATGTCGGCGTCCAGTGCCGTCAGTGCCTATATGACCGAGCCCTGGCATCTGATCATGACCTGGGGCGTGTTCTCGGGCCTGAGTTCGGGCGCCGTGGCGATCGTGATGGGCGCCACCGTGGTCAACCGCTGGTTCGTCAAGCACCGCGGACTGATGATGGGCTTGCTGACCGCCAGCGCCGCCACCGGCACGCTCGTGTTTCTGCCGGTCCTGGCCGCGCTGGCCTCGTCCGGCGATTGGACGCGCGTGGTCTGGACGGTCGCGGGCGCCGCGGCCGCGCTGGTGCCCTTGGCCTGGTGGCTGGTGCCCGACCGTCCTTCCAGCGTGGGCCTTGTGCCGTTCGGCAGCGATCCGCACGCACCGCCCGCGCCCGCCGCGCCGCGCACCGG
>NZ_DIEJ01000111.1:0-200 GCF_002418565.1 Achromobacter sp. UBA5777
TGGCGTTTCCGTCGGATTGGGTGCGCCAGGTGTCGCGGGAAGAAGCCAGCGCATTGGCCGGGCTGCCTGTCGCGCGTGGCGGCGTGTTCTTTTCGCAAGGGATGCTGGTGCAGCCGGGGCTGCTGATCGACGCGCTGCTGTCCGCGTCCGGCGCGGCGGTGATCCCCGGCCGCGCCGAGCAGGTGTCGTCTGCGGGCCAG
>NZ_DIEJ01000111.1:310-26464 GCF_002418565.1 Achromobacter sp. UBA5777
AAGTCACCTTGATCCCGGCCGCGGCCCTGGACGGAGGCCCGCGGTGCATCGTCGGGGGCGAGGGGTATCTGTTGCCGGACATCGGCGTGGGCTGCGTCGTAGGCAGCACCTATGTCCACGGCGCCGCCGAGGCCGTGGTGGGCGCCGAAGGGCAGGGCGTCACGCTGGGCAAGGCGGCCGGGCTGTTGGATGGCCGCTTTCCGGCATTTGACGCGCTGGTGCCGGGCAGCCTGCCCGGGTGGGCTGGGTGGCGCGCCGTTCTGCCGGGCCGTCTGCCGGCGGTCGGCGAATTGCCGCATGCCCCGGGTCTGTGGTTGGCCGCGGGTTATGCATCACGGGGGCTGTCCTGGTCGGCGCTGATGGGAGACCTGATCGCGGCCCGCTTGATGGCCGAACCGCTGCCGCTGGAGACCGATCTGGCCCAACTCGTTTCACCACGATGAAAAAAATTTAATGCGGGGCGGGGGCTTTGCCGGGCTGGCGTAGAATTGTAAGAATTGCCGGAATTTGGCGCCAATAGGCCGCATTTGACCTTCCGGGACGGCAATTCGGCGACTCGGCGGCGTCTGAGCGCCTGGCGCAGGCGAAGGGCTTCATGCCCCTTTTTTGGATGAATTAACCGTCCAAAAGAGGGATCGAGTTTATTTCAAAGCTCAAATCCGTCAAAATAGCGTCTTTTGATGGTTTTTGGCTTAAGCCGGGGGATGCTCTGTGCCGCCCAAGTTCGACTTTGCCCATACTACCCAGCTCGATAATGTCGAGCTGCTGACGTCCCGCCCCAGTCGCATCGATTTCGACGCGGGCGATGGGTTGCACCTGGTAGTCGAGGCGCATGCGCCTGGAGTTTTTCGCCTGCGCTGCGGCGAGGCGAACCACTTCAATGATGACAAGCCCGGCGCGCGCGTGCGCGCCGTGGCCGAAATGCTGCTCGCGCGCCAGGAGGCGGTGGGCGAAGCCGCCATTGCGCCCCGCGAAAGCGGGGACGGCTGGCGAATCACACAGGGCGACGTCGCCCTTGAGATTCAGACCAACCCTGTGCGCGTCGCCCTGTACCGCAACGAAGACCGCGTCTTCGAGTCCG
Organism: Achromobacter sp. UBA5777; assembly: GCF_002418565.1. Lineage (NCBI taxonomy): Bacteria > Pseudomonadati > Pseudomonadota > Betaproteobacteria > Burkholderiales > Alcaligenaceae > Achromobacter > Achromobacter sp. UBA5777. The sequence continues at coordinate 1,392 of NZ_DIEJ01000111.1, forward strand.
AGGTTTCCGCGCATACGCCCGCATTCGGGTACAACGCGCTGGACCAGGCCGATGACGCTGTCTGGACGGCCGGCTTCACACTGGCCGCCGACGAGCGTGTGTTTGGCCTGGGCGAAACGCCCGGGGACCTGAACCGCCGCGAGGAATCGGTGGTCTCCGACGACCCCGAGCATCGAGCGCTGCCGTTGGCATGGAGCCCGCGCGGTTGGGGCGTCTACGCCAACACGATGCGCCGCGTGGAACACTCGGTGGGCGTGGCGCCTGCGGATTCGGCCTATGTGCTGACCGTCGACGACGCCGTGCTGGACCTGTTCCTCTTTGCCGGCGAACCCGCCGAAATCCTGAATCAATACACCGCGCTGACCGGCCGCGCCGGCCAGCCCGTCCTCTGGGCCATGGGCGCGTGGCTGCAGCAAGCCGCCGGCGAAATGCCGACGCAGACGGTCGCCCTGGTGGCGCGCATGCGCGAAAACCAGATTCCCGTCGACGCCGTGACGCTGGCCCAGCCGATCGCGTGGGGCTTTCAGGCGGACAAGACGGTTTTCGAATGGGACGCCCAGCGCTTTCCCGACGCCAAGCAGATGCTTGCGCTGTTTCACAAGCACAACGTGCATGTGGCGGCTTCCGGCTTTCCGGGCGTCATCAAGACCAGTCCGCTCTTTGAAGAGCTGGAAGACCGCGGCTGGCTGCTGACCAAGGACGACGGCGCCGCCCAGGTGTTCGACGGCAACGCCGCCACGTCCGGCCAGCCCTACGGCCTGCTGGACCTGACCTACCGCGACATCTACAACCTGTGGGTCGAGCGTCACCGCCAACTGGTGGAAGACGGCCTGGACGCGCCCGCCTGCGACGCGCAGATCGCCATCCCCGATGGCGTGACCGCCCGCAACGGCGAGACCGGCCCGGCCTTGCGCTCCATGTACCCCTTGCTGGTGCGCCGCGCGCTGTTTGACGCGGTAGCCGGACTGAAGGTGCCGCCCGAGGGCGTGGTGCCCAGCGCCGACCTATTCCCGGCGGCCCAGCGCCTGCCGTGGCAGGTGGGTCCTCAGGTCGACAACACCTGGGAAGGCCTGCGCCACACGCTGCGCACGTCCCTGTCGATCGGTTCGAGCGGTGTGCCCGTCCAGGTGCACAACATCGGTTCGGCCGCGCGCGATCGTTCGGGCATGACGTCTGAGCTGTACCTGCGCTGGCTGACCGCCGGCGTGTTCTCGGCCAATTTCTCCTTCCAGGGCGTGGAAGGGCTGATGCCCTGGGATTTCGGCGACGAAACCTTGTCCCACGCCAAGACCTGGATGCAGTGGCGCTACCGCCTGGTGCCCTATGTGCTGGGCGCCATCGAGGACTCGGCCCGTACCGGCCTCCCGGTGCAGCGCTCCATGGCGCTGTCTTTCCCGAACGATCCGCACGCCCACGAATGGGACCTGCAATACCTGCTGGGTCCGGCCCTGCTGGTGGCGCCGGTCACCGAACCGGGCAATCAGGTGCGTGTCTACCTGCCCAAGGGCGAGGCGTGGTGGGATCTGAACACCGGCCACCGCTACGAAGGCGGCACCACCTGGACCATCGATTGCGAGCTGGGCCAGTTCCCGGTGTTTGGCCGCGAAGGTCACATGCTCTGTCTCGGACCGGCCGCGCAGCATACGGGCGAGTTCAACTCGGCCCGTATCCTGGACGAGGTGTGGATGTTCGGCATGCCGGTGCATAACCCGGTCGTCATGCGCAACAAGATCCGCGTGATGCAGATGCAGGGCTCGAGCTACATCAAGGGGCTGGAAGGGCTGAGGATTTCGCCGTCCGAAGGCCTTGAAGTGAAGCGTCGCGGCGCGGAAGTCCGCATCTCGCGCGCTCGCTGAACCCGGATCGGCCGGATGTCGGCCGCCAATTAAAAGGGCAGTCAGGAAGGCTTCCTTCCCGGCTGCCCTTTGTGTCTTTGCCGGATCGCCGTTGTCGGGGCACTTGCGCGTCCTTCGGGACACGCAGCGGGGCCGCGTCGGCAACTTATATTACTTGTAGTTATTAAAAATGGAAAAAACGGTCGTTCTCTTTAGAAGAGAAAAGATACAAAATCGCTTGCCATGATTCACATCGAGAACCTATCCAAGACCTATGCCACGCCGCACGGAGAATTCCAGGCGCTGCGCGGCATCAACCTGCACATTGAGCAGGGCGAGGTCTTCGGCATCATCGGCCCCAGTGGGGCCGGTAAAAGCACGCTGGTCCAGTGCATCAACCTGCTGGAACGTCCCAACCAAGGCAACATCTCCATCGGCGGCCAGGCCCTGACGGGCCTGTCCGAAGCGCAACTGCGAGAACAGCGACGCCGTATCGGCATGGTGTTCCAGGGGTTTAACCTGCTGTCGCGCCGCACGGTGTACGGCAACGTGGCCCTGCCGCTGGAAATCGCGGGCGTGGCCAAGGCCGAGATCCCGGCGCGCGTCGAACGCCTCCTGGCGCTGGTGGGTCTGGAGCATCTGCGCGACCGTTACCCCAGCCAGATCAGCGGCGGCCAGAAGCAGCGTGTCGGCATCGCCCGGGCGCTTGCCAACAATCCGGACGTCCTGCTGAGCGACGAAGCCACCTCTGCGCTCGATCCGGAAACGACGCACAACATCCTGGCGCTGCTGCGCGACATCAACCGCAAGACCGGCGTGACCGTGGTCATGATCACGCACCAGATGGAAGTCGTGCGCGAGGTCTGCGACCGCGTCGCCGTGCTGTCGCAGGGCGAGGTCGTTGAAGTGGGCAGCACGCGCGAAGTGTTCGCCCAGCCGCGCCACGACGTGACGCGCAATATGGTGTCGGCCGCTACCGCGTCGGAACTGACCGACGCCACGCTGGCCGCCGTCCAGGAACGCATCCGCGCGCTTACCGCCGCCAAGCCTGGCCAGGCCGTGCGTCTGCTGCGCCTGTCGCTGACCGGCACCGACGCATCGGGCGCCTTCCTGTCCGACCTGAGCAGGCAGTTCGCGCTGGACGTGGGCCTGGTACAGGCGCGCGTCGAAGACATCCAGGGCGTGGCCGTGGGCACGATGTTCGTGCTGGCCCAAGGCGCGCCCGCCGCGCTCAAGGACGGCATCGCCGCCTTGAACGCCCGTGACATTACCGTTGAAGAAATAGCTCATGAGTCCGCAACTGATCGACCTGCTTATTACGTCGCTGCTTGACACCCTGCTGATGGTGGGCGTGGCCAGCGCCATCGCGGTGGTCATCGGCATTCCGCTCGGCGTGACGCTGACGGTGACCGCGCGCGGCAACATGCTCGAGAACCAGCCCGTGAATCACGTGCTGGGCGCCATCATCAACGCGACCCGTTCCGTGCCGTTCGTGATCCTGATGGTCGCGATCATCCCGTTCACGCGGCTGGTGGCGCAGACCTCCATCGGCACTACCGCCGCCATCGTGCCCTTGTCCGTGGCCGCGATTCCGTTCATGGCCCGCATTGCGGAAAACGCCATGCGCGAGGTCGATCCGGGCCTCGTCACCGCGGCGCGCGCGATGGGCGCATCGCCCATGCAGATCATCATGAAGGTGCTGCTGCCTGAAGCGCTGCCGGGCCTCATCGCCGCCACCATCGTCACCGTTGTCAGCCTGATCGGCTATTCGGCCATGGCCGGCGCCATCGGCGGCGGCGGACTGGGCGACCTGGCGATCCGTTACGGCTACCAGCGCTTCCAGTCGGACGTCATGGCCGCGGTCGTGATCGTGCTGATCGTTCTGGTGCAGGCGATCCAGAGCCTGGGCGACCGCTTCGTGCGCCGCATGTCGCATCGCTGATCCACTTTGTTTTTTCCTACTTCCGTCATATCGGGATATCGCAACATGAGCATCAAGGTTTTGAAGTCGCTGGCCGCGTTCGCGTTGGGCGCCGCCGTTTTCGCCCAGCCCGCGCTGGCTCAGGACAAGCCCCTGAAGGTCGGCGTCACCGCCGGCCCGCACGCCCAGATCTTTGATGTGGTCAAGGCCGAAGCTGCCAAGCAGGGCCTGAACCTGCAGGTCATCGAGTTCTCGGACTACGTGCAGCCCAACGTGGCGCTCGCCGCGGGCGACCTGGACCTGAACAGCTACCAGCACCAGCCCTACCTGGACAACGCCAACGCCGACCGCGGCTACAAGCTGGTCAGCATCGCCAAGACCGTGATCTTCCCGATCGGCATCTACAGCAAGAAGATCAAGTCGCTGTCCGAACTGAAGGAAGGCGCCCGCATCGCGCTGCCGAACGATCCGACCAACGGCGGCCGCGCGCTGCTGCTGTTGCAGGCCAATGGCCTGATCAAGCTGCGTCCGGAAGCGGGCCTGAAGGCCACGCCGATCGACGTGATCGAAAACCCCAAGAAGCTGCGCTTCATCGAACTGGACGCCGCCCAACTGCCGCGTTCGCTGGACGACACCGACGCCTCGGCCGTGAACACCAACTTCGCGCTGGAAGCCGGCCTGAACCCGACCAAGGACGCCATCGCCCAGGAATCGCCCGATTCGCCGTACGCCAACGTGCTGGTCGTACGTGAAAAGGACAAGGACCGTCCTGAGTTCGCCAAGCTGGTCTCGATCTACCACAGCTCCGCTGTGAAGGACTTCATCCAGACCAAGTTCAAGGGCGCCGTCGTCGCTGCCTGGTAATTTGGGCGCTGGATGCGTTTTGAAGACGGCCGCCGTGAGCGGCCGTTTTTTTGCAGGTTGCGTTGCGGATTGCGGTGAGTGTGTTGCGGGCGGATCGGGCCTGCAACACGACCAGCCGTCATTTTTTGACAAGCCCTTTGAAATCCGCCATAATTTCGGGCTTCGGTCGGGTTGTTAGCTCAGTCGGTAGAGCAGCGGACTTTTAATCCGTTGGTCGCGAGTTCGAGTCTCGCACAACCCACCACCCCAATTCGCAGGACATTGTGAACGCCGCTATTCATAGCGGCGTTTTTGCGTTTGGGTCCAAGCGCCCTTGGCGTCGAGGGTCAGCGGCTGGCTATAGACCGCGCCTTACGCAGGTACTCTGTAATTTCTGCTTCCGGCACCGCGCGCGAAAACAAGAACCCCTGCAGCTCATCGCACCCCGCCGCACGCAGAAAATCGCGCTGCGCAGGCGTCTCGACCCCTTCCGCATTGATCGTCAGTCCCATTGACCGCCCCAGCATCACGACCGCATTCACGATGGCGGTCGAATCGCTGCCTTCGCCGATATTGGCCACGAAGCTGCGGTCGATCTTGATCTTGTCGACGGCGAATCGCTGCAGGTAGCTCAGGCTGGAATAGCCGGTTCCAAAATCGTCCAGCGCTATCCGGAATCCCGCGGCGCGCAGTGTGGCGATCGCCCTCTGCACCCGGCCGTCGTCTTCGATGAACACGCCTTCAGTGACCTCCAGTTCGATCTGCGCGGGGTCCACGCCCGCGCGTTGCACCAGGTCGATGACGCGCTCGGCGAACCCCTGGCCGCGAAACTGTACGGGCGACAGGTTCACCGCGATCGACAGGCCCGGCCACTGCAACGCGGCGCGGCAGGCTTCTTTCAATATCCATTCGCCCAGCGGCACGATCAGGCCCGTGGATTCGGCCACGGGCACGAAGATCTGCGGCGACACGGCGCCCTTGTCCGGATGGTTCCATCGCACCAGCGCTTCGACGCCCACGAGCTGCTGCGTGCTGCTGTCGATCTGCGGCTGGAAATGGACTTGAAGCTGGCCGCTGCTGGCCAGCGCGCGGCGCAGGTCTTCTTCGATCACCGCTTTGGCCTTGAGGGTTTCGTCCATATCGGGCGCGAAGAAGCTGTACTGGTTGCGGCCCAGTTCCTTCGCGCGATACAGCGCGATGTCGGCCTTGCGCAGCAGCTCGCTGCGCGTCGCGCCGTCGCGCGGGGCCATCGACGCGCCGATGCTCGCGCCCACGAAGGCCCGGCCGCCCAGCAGGTCGAAGGGCTCGCGCACCTGGGCAAGAATGCGTTGCAGCAGGTCGGTCGCGCCAGCTTCGGTCGCGTTCTGCATCAGCACGGCGAACTCGTCTCCGCCCAGCCGCGCGACCGCATCTTCCGGGCCGAGGATGAGCTTGACCCGCTTTGCGAACTCCTCGATGAGCGCGTCGCCCGCGGCGTGGCCCCAGGTGTCGTTGACCTGCTTGAAATGGTCCAGGTCCAGCAGCAGCACCGCACAGCACGCATCGGGCCGGCGGCGGACCAGCGCCTGGTCCACGCAGGTATTGAAATAGGCGCGGTTCGGCAGCCCGGTCAGCACGTCGTGAAAGGCAAGGTGCTGCGCGTGCGCCTCGCTGGCCTTCAGTTCCACGTGGGCCGTCCGAAGCGCGCTCAGGTGCGCCTGTTGCTGGCGCAGCAACCGATAGGTGCGCAGCGCAAGCCACGCGACAAGGATGAAGGCGCTGGCGAGCATGGCGGCAACAGCGGGCAGCATCGCGCGCCACAGTTCGGAGCCGGGCAGGTCTGGCCGCCACATCAAATAGCCGAGCAACGCGCCATCGGACGACAGCAGGGGCTCCTCGCGCTCGTTCACGCCATCGTGACGTGTACGCGCGGGATGGTAGTGAAGCCCCTCTATCAGGTTGTCGCGAGCGAACGAGCGCAGGAAATCACCGTCGACGAATCTGACGCTCACGAGCAGATTGGGCGTCTCGACCGCCGGGGTATCGAGGTTGGGCGGAAAGCGCGCGACGCGCATCACGCTCACCACCGCCGGTCTTTGTCCGATGGTCGCAAGGTCGGTGGCATGCACGGCGGCAGCTGTGGTGCGCACCGACGAATCGGTGGAGGGAGGCTGGCCGGGCAGGCGCTCATGGTCGTTGTTGGGCCGGGTGTTCCGTCCGCGGGTCAGCGCAATGAACGGACGCAGGTCCGCTTCGTACACGGCGTAACGTTCAGGGGGAACGAGTTCGCCGTGGACATTGCCGAAGCGCATCGTGTTGTCCGGACCCAGGATGAACACCAGATCCTGTTCGAACAGGCGATGCAGAAACGCACCCACGTTATCGTCGAGCCAGGCCTGGTCGGGGGCGGGCTTGGCCAGTTCGTCGGCCAGCATGTCCCAAATGGCGACCGCTTCCTGCGCTTGCGCCACGTCGTCCAGCGTGTTGCTGATTGCCTGCTGCAGCTCCTTGCTCTGACGCATCGCCGCCATATCGTCGCTTTTATCAACGGACAGGTGCAGCGAGAACAGCATTGCGGCCATAAAACCGACAAACGCGACCAGCAGCAGGACGAGAAGTCCACCAGCGGAACGAGGAAGCGGCCCTTCAGTTTTTCTCATGCCGGTACAGCTCCGTGTTGTTGGGGCGATCAACAGACGGATCAGATGCGCTTCGAGGCCGCGTGCCGGCACGGCAGAACTCGAAGGAGCACGTGATCGATCCGTATGCTGACGCGGTCGTCGACGATTCCGGTGCTGGGCAGCCATCGGACGCCGCAATTCGCGTGCCTGCTCCGCGGGGCAGGGGTGTTTGGCGGGGGGCGGGGGGCTCGGGGATGCGGCCCGGCATGGCGCTTGCTGCATGACGGGGTTGCCATTCAATGCGATCCCCTGTGGATCGAAGCTACCCGATGGACCTCGCGCAAGCGCAAAACCCGGCTGACGATCCGTCGCTGCCGCCATCCCCTCTTGTCGTGATCTCGCCCCATCTGGACGACGCCGTCCTCAGTTGTGCGGGCCTGTTGGCGGCGCGCCCGGGCAGCACGGTCGTGACGGTTTTTACCGCGCGGGCGCCCGCGCAGCATCCGCTGACCGACTGGGACCGCCGATGCGGGTTCGACAGCGCGGACGCCGCGATGACGTGCCGGCTGGCCGAAGACAGGGAGGCGCTTGGCATCGTGGGGGCAGTGGGGCGGGAGCTTGGCTTTCTGGACTGTCAGTACACCGCGGCGGCGGATCAGGATGGGCCGCTGATCACCGAACGCCTGTTTCACCTGCTGGCGAGCTTGGCGCCGGCGAGCGTGGCAATGCCGCTGGGCGTTTTCCACTGCGACCACGAGCGCGTCAGCGATGCCGCCCTCATGATCCGCGACGCGTTGCCCGGCGTTGCCTGGTTTGGCTACGAGGATGTGCCGCACTGCGAGCGGCCCGGCGTCGTGCAGGCCCGGCTGTCGCAACTGCACGCGGGGGGCGTCATGGCCACGCCCGTTCGTCTGGCCGTCGATGCGGCAAGCAAGGCGCGCGCCATCCAGGCCTATGCGTCGCAGCTCAAGGGGTTGGAAAGCACGGCCTTGGAACTGGCAGTACATGAAACGTACTGGCGGTTGACGAACGGCCCGGTGGATACGGATTGAAATGCAATCGCTCTGCCCGCGCTCATGGGCAGGCTGTGGACAGGGCAGGCGATGAGACAGCGGAGCCGACCTGCGCCGTCTGAAACGAACGGGACGGCTTGTGGTGTGAAATGTCCGTTTACATGTAGCGTGTAACGTCTAAAATCGGGACACTTCCCCGCCGGCTGCCTGACGGCGGCCCCGCCTCTCGCGTTGCGCCGTGTTCTCGGGCGCTCATAACCGTGCAACCTGCCATCGGCCCGATTCCCGCTCCTCCGTCGCAAGGTTCCGCGTATGCCGCCCGCATCCACCAGGTGCAGGTGGACTCGCTGCGGCGCATGTTTCCCTTCGCGCTGGCCGGATCGCTGATCACCGCCTGCTTTTCGGTCTTTGCACTGCTGGATGTGCTGCCCCGCCAGCAGATCCTGCTGTGGATTGCTGTCACGCTGGTGGTCGGCGCGTTGCGCCTGTGGGCCATGCTGGTCTACGACCGCCGCCGCGCCGATCCGGCCGCCGCCCGAATCTGGGTGCGGCGCATGTGGGTCGGCAATCTGTGTTCGGGCATCCTGTGGGGCCTGCCATTCGCGTACTGGACGTTCATCGTCCCGCTGGAATATCAGCTCTTCTTCATCGTCATCCTGTTCGGGCTGGGCACCGGCGCCATTTACTCGAATTACATGATGCTGCCGGTCATGTACGCGTTCGAGATCCCCGCCTTCGCGCCCATGTTCATCGCGCTGGCGGCGCAGCCGTCCGCCATCCATCTGGCGCTGGTCACCAGCGGGCTGGCCTATCTGGTCGCCACCCTGGCGTTCATCCATCGCATGAACCGCACGCATCTGGACGCCTTGCGGCTGGGCTATGAAAACCTGGCGCTGCTGGAACAGGTGCGCCAGGAGAAGGCGGCCGCAGAACGCAGCGACCTGGAAAAGTCGCGCTTCCTGGCCGCCGCCAGTCACGACCTGCGCCAGCCGGTGCACGCGGTCAACCTGTTCCTGGGACTGCTTACGAATGAGCGCCTGTCGCGGCATGGCCGCTATCTGGTCGACAACATCGCCAGCGCGATGGCGGCGATGGGCCAGCTGTTCGATGCACTTTTGAACCTGTCCCGGCTGGATGCCGGTGTCATCGAGACGCGCGTCGCGGCTTTTGCCCTGCAGCCGCTGCTTGAGCGCTTGCGTGCGGAATACGCGCCCCAGGCGGCCGAGAAGGGCATCACGCTGCGGGTGCGGGCCTGCGCGGTCAGCGTGCGTTCCGATCCCATCCTGCTTGAACGCATTCTGCGCAACCTGATCAGCAACGCCATCACACACACGGCGGGCGGGCGAGTGCTGATCGGATGCCGGCGCGCCGGCGGGCGGCTGCGGATCGAGGTCTGGGACAACGGTCCGGGCATTCCGAAGCCGGAGCAGGAACGCGTGTTCTGGGAATTCCATCAATTGGGCAACCCCGAACGCGATCGCAGCAAAGGCCTGGGACTGGGTCTGGCCATCGTGCGCCGCACGGCGCGGCTGCTGGGGCACGAGCTGTCGCTGCGCTCGCAGGTAGGGCGCGGCACCGTCTTTGCCCTGACGGCGCCTATCGCGGAACGGGCAGCGTCCGAGCCGCCTGAGCGTGACCCGGGAGCCGACATGCCGCAGGTGACCGCGTCCAGCGGCGGTCTGGAAGGCAAGCTGGTTCTGCTGGTGGACGACGATCCGCAGAATCTGGCGGGCCTGTCCATGCTGTTCGAGAGCTGGGGCTGCCGCGTCATCGCCGCCACCAGCGGCAATGCGCTGCTCGAGCGGGTGCTGCCGTTGGCCGAAAGCCCCGCGCTCATCATCAGCGACTACCGCCTGCGCGACCACGAGACCGGCATCCACGTCATCGAAAGGCTGCGCGAGGAATACAACGATCCGGACCTGCCGGCCTTGATGGTCAGCGGAGACACGGATCCGGCCCGGCTCTCCGAGGCCGCCGCCCGCGGGGTGCCGCTGCTGCACAAGCCCGTGCAGGTCCAGGCACTGCGCGAGCGCGTGGCCGGACTGCTTCAGGCCACCCCTGTCCACCCCCTGACTGGAGATGCCGAATGACGGCAGTGCTATTGATTGACGACCATGCCATGTTCCGCGAAGCACTGGTCATGGCGCTTGACGATGCGCTGCCCGACGTGACCATCCACCCGGCGGCCAGCGGGCAGGAGGCGCTGGAAGTGCTGGACCGGCACGACGCCATCCGCAACGTCATCATGGATTTCTATCTGCCCGACATCGCGGGCGCGGATCTGCTCAAGCGCCTGCGGCAGCGGCGGGCGCAACTGCGCGTGCTGGTGCTGTCGGCGTCGCAGGATCCCGAAGACCAGCGCCGCGCCATGGACGGGGGCGCGCAGGGATTCATGAACAAGTCCGCCAGCTGCCAGGAACTGGCGGCCGCGCTGCTGGCGATCGATGAAGCGCCAGCGCGGGTCATGCACGCGGCGTCCGCCGCCGGCATTGCCGGCGCCGCGCAGGACGAGGCGGCGCTGCTGCGTGCGCTGACGCCGCGCCAGAGCGAGGTGTTGCGGTTGATGTGCGATGGCCTGCGCAACAAGGAAATCTCGGAACAGCTCAACATGACGGAAAAGACCGTCAAGACGCATGTGTCGGCCATCCTGGGCACGCTTGGGGTGCTGAACCGCACGCAGGCCACGCTGGTCGCGCGGCGCGGCGGCGTGTTCGGCAAGCCGGTCTAGGCAGGGGCGAGGGCCGCAGCGGCGCATGCGCGCCGGCCTGTGTCCCGGACCACCTTGCCGTCCGCCAGCGCGATTTCGCGTTCCGCAGCGCTGATCGTGTCCGGACGGTGCGCGACAATCACGCGCGTCATCTCAAGCCCCGCAATGGCCGCGTTGACCGCGCGTTCCCGGTCGATATCCAGATGGCTGGTCGCTTCGTCCAGGAACAGCACGGCTGGCCGCTTGTACAGCGCACGCGCCAGCAGCACCCGTTGCTTCTGGCCGCCTGACAGCACCGTGCCCATGTCACCCACCAGCGTGTTGTAGCCCATCGGCATGGCGCGGATGTCGTCGTGGATTGCGGCGATCTGCGCACATTGGGCAGCGCGCTCGGGGCTGTACTGCGGATCAAAGAAACTGATGTTCTCGGCGAGGGAACCGGCAAAGAGCGCGTCGTCCTGCAACACGGTGCCCGCCATCCGGCGCAGGCAGGCCGCGCCGGCGCCGCGGACCGGCACCCCGTCGATCAACACTTCGCCGGCCGTGGGCGCCAGGACGCCAAGCAGGATGTTGATGAGCGTCGACTTGCCGCCGCCCGACGGCCCCGTGATGGCGACGGATTCACCGGGCTCGATCCTGAAGCTGACGCCGTCGAGCACGTAGGGTTCCTGCGGGCTGTAGCGAAAGCGCAGGTTGCGCACCTCAATTACGGGCGGGCGCACGGGCATGTCGTCCGCGTGCGGCATGTCTTCCATCGGTTCGGGCGACTGGCGCACGATGTCGGCCAGGCGCTCGCCCTGCAGCCTCAGCATCTTCACGTCGACCAGCTTGTCCAAAAGCGCCGCCACGCGCTGGTCGAACAATGTCTTGTAGACGATGAACGCGAGCAGGGCGCCCACGGTGAACTGACCGTCCAGCACGAGCCTGGCGCCCAGCCACAGGATAAGGATGGACGACAGGCCAAAAAGCAGGCCGTTGCAGGTGCGAAAGAACAGCGCCCACTTCTGCGTGCGAAGATCCGCGTTGATCTCGTTGACCAGCAGCGACAGCCACCGCGACCGGCGGTCGTCCTGATGCTGGAAGAGCTTGATCGCCTTCACCCCGCGCACCGTTTCGAGAAAGTGCGTTTGCTCCTTGGCCGCGTGCACGATGTGCGCCTCGGTGGCATTGCGCAGCGGCGAATAGCCGCTCCAGCGCGCGATGCCGTAAAGCGCCATGGCGCCCAGCGAGATCCCTGCAAGCGGCGGACTGTAGAGGAACATGAGCACCAGCGTGATGAGCATCACCAGCCCGTCCAGCACGGCTTCCAGGAATGAGGTCGTCAAGGTGCGCTGGATCTCGTCGACGGCCCCGAAGCGCGACACCACATCGCCCAGGTGCCGCTTTTCAAACCAGGCGACCGGCAGACGCAGCAGGTGGGTGAAGACGTTTGTGCGCCATTGCAGGTTCAGCGTCGTGCTCATGACCATCAGCATCCAGCCGCGCGCCACCGAGGTGAGCTGCTTCATCACCATCAGCAGGGCGAAGGCCAGCGCCAAGGTGGTCAACAGGTCGCGGTCGCCCGTGTTCAGCACGTGATCCACGACCCACTGCAGGAAGAAGGGTTGCACGACCGTCAGGATCTCGAGCGCCAGTGCCAGCAGCAGCACCTGGGAGCATGCCCCGCCCAGGCCGCGGATGCGCCCGGTGAGTTCGCGCAGGCGCACAGGCCGGCTTGCGCGCGTCTCCTGGAACTGCGGCGTCAGCCACAGTTCCAGCGCGACGCCGGTATAGGACGCCGACAGCGCCGCAAGGGAGCAGGTGCGTTCGCCGCTCGCCGGGTCGATCAGGGTGGCCGAGCGTGCGTTGATGGCTGTCAGCACCACGAAGTGATTGAACTCCCAGTGCAGGATGCAGGGCAGTTTCAGAAGGCCGAGGGCGCCCAGTCCGGCCTTGACGGGACGCGCCGCCAGGCCAAGCTGGCCGGCCACCTGAATCAGCGTGGCGAGCGTCGCGCCTTTCATCGACACGGGAAAGCGCGCACGCAGGGCCGCAAGGCTCTGGTGGTGGCCGTGATAGCCCGCAATCATCCCGACGCAGGCCAGCCCGCACTCGGCCGCTTCAGTTTGCAGTAGCCCCGGCACGCGCCGCTTGAATCCGAGCGCCAGGCGCTCCAGCGCGCTCATAGCTTTTCCGCCAGGCGCATGGCCGGATCGAACGCCCACTGGTACAGCCGGCGCGTCTGTTGCAGCAAATCGGCCTCCAGCCGCATGCCGGGCCGCAGCGCCAGTTCCTGACCTTGCGGGCCGTAGGCGGGCGTCTCGATCGCCACCGTGATGCGGTAGACGGCCTCGTCGTCTGGCGTGTTGCGCTTGGCGTCGTCGAGCTGCCATCCGGGCAGGGCGCTGCGCGCCACGTCCTGGACGATGCCGGTCTGCTGGCCAAAGGTCTGATACGGATAGGCGGCCAGACGGATCAGCACCTTGTCGCCCGGCGCCACGAAACCGACCGCGCGGCTGGGCGCCAGCAGTTCGGCCAGCAGCTTCGCGCCGTCCGGAACAATTGTGGCAAGCGGCCGGCGGCTGTCGACCGCCTGGCCGGCGTCGGCGGTGGCGGCCGTGACCACGCCTGCGTGGGGCGCGGTCAGGACGATCTGGCGCCGCGCCTCGTTCTGGGTCAGTTCGACCGCCACGGCGGACAATTCCCGATCCAGTTGCGCCAGCTGGTTCTGATGGCGCAGCGTCAGCTCGGCCAGCGACTGTTCGTGTGTCGCAAGGGTGGTTGCCAGTCCGATGCGGTCGCGCAGCAGCGCTTGCAGCAGGTTGCGCTGGTCCAGGAGTTCAGCGCGCTTCTGATCGGTTTCCTCGGGCGACAGATAACCCTTATCCATCAGTTGCCGATAGCGCTGGGCGCTATCCTGCGCGAGGTTGATGCGTTCGCGCTGGCCGGCGATCTGCTGGTCCATGGCGGCAAGCTGCGCCTTCAGGCTGGCGATGGCGGTGGCCTGGATGCCGACTTCGCCTTGCTGCAGCAGGGCCGTCTTCTGCCGGACCTCGTGCAGACTGTCGTGGCGCTGCCGTATCTGCATGCTGATCGCCTGATGCGTGTCGCCCAACGCGCTTTGCTGGTCGCCCGACACGACATACAGCACCTCACCGGCGGCCACGTGCTGGCCTTCCTGCACGCGGCGCTCGAGCACGATGCCCGGTTGCGGCACGTACAGCTTGAGCAGTCCCGCGTCCGGGGCAAGTTGGCCGCTGACGGTCGCGCGCTTGGTATAGGTGCCGAACGCCAGGAACAGGCAGACGGCCAGCACGAAGCCCGCCAGGACGGTCGTCGCAAGGGCGAAGGACACCGGCCGGATCAGGACGATGTCGCCCAGGCCGGAGATGCGTTGCGCGGCGAGCGCTTGGTCGCGGTAGAGCGGCACGGATCGGGAACGTGAGAGGCTTCGCGCTGCGGGGACTGTCCGGGCTCGGACGGCCCCCGCAATGCTCGTCAGTCAGTTCAGCTCAAGAAAACCTGTCTGACACTTGCCGTGCTGGGCATTTGGACATTGGGCTTCGTGGAGAGCTGGGCGTGCGGGTTGTAGGACGAAGCGCCCGTGGAGCGGTTCGGGCCGATTCCGCCGCTGACCTGGTTGATCTCGTCGGCGGTCATCGCTTCGATGCGGAACTCCGCGTTGCCTTGCTGAACCTGCTGTTCCATTTTTTCCATTGCTATCTCCTGCTGCATGCCGGCGGAAAAAGCCGCGCCAACGTCGGCTGAGCGCCCCGCGGGCGGATCCAGCCGCGTGGGTCACGCACCTTCAAGGCCGGGGGCTGGTTTGCTCGAGGCGGACAGTAGCAGCGGCCCGGTGCAGGCGCATCGGTCTTTGGTCGTAGATGGCTCGCGGCTGCCGGGGCGCTGTCTTCCGTTTTTCAAAGCCATCGCGTATAACTGCCGAACGATATGTGCGCCGCAACATGGTTCATATCGCAATCATTTGATCGCCCGCTCACCCCCCATCCTCCCGCAAGGAGTACCGCCGTGGCCCGATCCAAAGCGTCGCCGACTGACCGCGATCCCCTGCTGATCGACCTGGCGCTGCAGGGCGGCGGCGCGCACGGCGCGTTCACCTGGGGCGTGCTGGACCGGCTGCTCGAAGAATCCTGGCTTGGCATTGACGGCATCTCGGGCACCTCTGCCGGTGCCATGAATGCCGCCGTGCTGGTGCTGGGGCATGCACGGGGCGGCGCCGACGGCGCCCGTGCGGCGCTGGAGGACTTCTGGCGCCGCGTGTCCGACGCCGCGCGCTACAGCCCTTTTCGCCGCAGTCCGCTCGACATCCTGATGGGTTCCTGGTCGCTGGATCATTCGCCCATGTTCATCGCCTTCGACCTGGCGTCGCGGGTGTTTTCGCCCTATGACCTCAGCGCTGCGGCCAATCCGCTGGCCGCCATCCTGCAGGAAGTCATCGATTTCGATGAACTGGCGCGCGCGCCCATCCATCTGTTCATCACGGCGACCAATGCGCGCACGGGGCGCGGCCGGGTGTTCAAGAATGCCGAGGTGAATGCCGACGTGCTGCTGGCCTCGGCCTGCCTGCCGACCATGTTCCGGGCGGTGATGATCGACGGCGACCCGTATTGGGACGGCGGCTACAGCGGTAATCCCACGATCACGCCGCTGGTGCGGGACTGCCAGTCGCACGACACGATCCTGGTGCAGATCAATCCGGTCGAACGCCCCGGGTTGCCCAGCAGCGCCCGCGAGATCATGAACCGGCTGAACGAAGTCACGTTCAACGCGTCGCTGCTGAAAGAGCTGCGCATGATTGCGCTGCTGCGGCAGGTGGCCGACCCCGGCAATGGCGAGGGCAGGATGTGGGCGGACATGCGCATCCATCGGGTCTCGTCCGATCTGATGGTGGAACTGGGCTATTCCTCCAAGCTCAACGCTGAATGGCCATTCCTGTGCATGCTGCGCGACGAGGGCAGGAAGGCCGCCGGCCGCTTCCTGGCCGAACATGGCGATGACCTGGGCAAGCGGTCGTCACTGGACATAGACGAACTGCTGGGCGAGGTCTGACCATGGGACTCTTCGGCATCCTGCTCGCGCTGGTATTACTGATCGGGCTGGCCTACCGCGGCTGGAGCATCCTGCTGCTGGCGCCGGCGGCGGCCATGGTGACGGCGGCCGCGGCGGGAGAGCCGCTGCTGGCCCATTGGACGCAGACGTTCATGGGCGGCGCGGCCGGATTCGTGGCCCAGTTCTTTCCGTTGTTCCTGCTGGGGGCGCTGTTTGGCAAGCTGATGGCCGACAGCGGGTCTGTCACCGCGATTGCCGACGCGAT
The DNA here is from genome assembly GCF_002418565.1 of Achromobacter sp. UBA5777. Taxonomy (NCBI): domain Bacteria; kingdom Pseudomonadati; phylum Pseudomonadota; class Betaproteobacteria; order Burkholderiales; family Alcaligenaceae; genus Achromobacter; species Achromobacter sp. UBA5777. Next base: position 17,625 of record NZ_DIEJ01000111.1, read on the forward strand.
GACGCGCAAGCTCGGCGCGCGGCGCGCGATCCTGGCGGTGGTGCTGGCCGGCGCCATCGTCACCTACGGCGGCGTCAGCCTGTTCGTGGCGTTTTTCGTGCTGGCGCCTATGGCGCACGCGCTTTTCAAGTCGGCCGGGATTCCGGTGCGCCTGATGCCCGCGGCCATCCTGCTCGGCACATCCACCTTCACGATGTCCGCGTTGCCCGGCACGCCTGCGGTGCAGAACGCGATTCCAATGCCGTTCTTTGCGACCACGCCGTTCGCCGCGCCCGGACTGGGCATTATCGCCAGCGCGATCATGCTGGGTTTCGGACTGTGGTGGCTGAGCCGGGCGGAAGCGTCAGCCCGGCGCGCGGGCGAGGGCTATGTGGCGCCCGCGGGCATGGCCGCCGACGTGTCTGACGATGTTCTGGTGCGCGAGCGTGCCACGGTCGCGCGCGAGTTCGATCCGGCCGAAATGCACCACGGCAAGCGCAGCCCCGACGCGCCGTCCACGCTGGTGGCCGCGACGCCGCTCGTTGTCGTCATCCTGGTCAACCTGTTCATGACGCTGGTGGTCCTGCCGCGCATGGACACCGCGTGGCTGGCCGAGGCGCGCTGGGGCGGCACCAGCCTGGCCGCGGTGGGCGGCGTCTGGTCGGTGATCACCGCGCTGCTGGCCGCGATTGCCGTGCTGGTGGTGTTGAACTTCCGGCGCCTGCCGTCGCTGCGCGACACCATGGACGCGGGCGTGAACGCATCGGCGCTGCCCTTGCTAAGTGTCGCCAGCCTGGTGGGTTTCGGCGCGGTGGTCGCATCGCTGCCGTCGTTTGCGGCGGTGCGCGATTGGGTGCTGTCGATCGAAGGCGGGCCGCTGGTATCGCTGGCTGTGGCCACCAACGTGCTGGCTGCACTGACCGGGTCGGCGTCGGGCGGCCTGACCATCGCGCTGCAATCGCTGGCCGCGACGTACATGGAGCTGGCCCAGACGCTGGGCATCGATCCGGCGCTGATGCACCGCGTGTCGGTGATCGGCGCGGGCACGCTGGACAGCCTGCCGCACAACGGCGCCGTGGTGACGCTGCTGGCGGTGTGCGGGTCAACGCACCGCGAGGGCTACATGAACATCGTCGTGGTGGGCATCGTGGGACCCATCATCGGATTGGCCGCCGTCATTGCGCTGGGCAGCGCGCTGGGGTCTTTCTGACGGGCGAACGCTCAGGACAGCGTGCGCGCGGGCAGCGCCGCCGACAGGTCGTTCAGACTGAGACCGCAGCACCGCGCCCGCTCGGCCAGCGTTTCGCTCTGCGCCAGCGCGCGGCTGCTTTCGTCCAGCAGCACGTCCAGCTGCTCTTGCGGCGTGGCGGCCATCGCCCACGCGCGCTCGGCGAAGCGGATGGCGAACTGGTCCACACAGGTTTTGCAGATGGCCGCGCCGTTCTGTTCGAGCAGCGGCGCGCCCTGCGCGAGCGTCGATTGGCAAAACAGACAGGCGAGGGCGTGGTTCATACGTCGGGCGGCCGGTGCGAATTGTTCGAAGGCGGCCGCGCGGATGGCGGCGCCTGTCATTGAACAACGGCCGCGCGCGCCCAGTCTTAAATCGCGATCCGGCCCCTTAATCGACGTTGAAGCCGCCCGGTCCCGCTTGCCCGAGGACTTCGCGGGCGCATTGGACCGCTTCGCCCGGCGTCGCGACCGCCAGGAACGGCATGCCGAAGGCGCGGGCCATCTTTTCGCCGCGTTTGCGCAGCTTGTCCAGCGCGCCGGTATCGCGCTCGACGGCGATGAATGCCCGGCAGCGTGCCCGCAGTCGCGGCATGTTGGCCGTCTGCCATTCGATCATCGCCTTGCGGTCCTCGTGCGCGGCCTCGTGGCGGGTATCGGGCACCACCATGACGAAGCTGCGCGGGTTGTCCACCAGCAGCTCCATTTCGCGGATCCACAAGGCCGAGTAGCCCAGCGGCGCGCCGCCATGGCGGGCGGTCACGATGGGAAATTGCGACAGGTCGTGGAAGAAAAACTGATCGTGGTTCATTCGAAGGCTCCGTGAGGCAGGGCGGGATCGTCCTTGGCGCAGCCGCAGCTGCCGTATAGCACCAGGCTGTAGGAATCCAGCTCGAAGCCGCTGCGCCGCGCGATCTTCCTGACCAGTTGCGCCATGGCGGGATCGCTGGATTCCCGGATCTGTCCGCAACGCGTGCAGACCAGGTGGTCGTGATGGCCCTTGTCGCTCAGTTCGAACACATTGGTGTGCGTATCGAGTTGGGTGCGTTTGAGCAGGCCGGCGTGCTCCAGTTGCGTGATCACCCGGTAAACCGTGGCCAGGCCGATACTGCTGTGATCCGAGATGAGGCGGCGGTAGATATCCGCGGCACTCATGTGCTGGTCTGCGTGGCGGTAGAAGATCTCCAGGATCTTCATCCGCGGGAAAGTGGCTTTGATGCCGGCGTCGCGCAGCCGTGTGTGGTCCATGTCGATTCTCCTTCCGGGGGGCTGATACCCGGCTGATGAGAATGATGTACATTTTCAAATGGGCCCGCTAACGGGAACCCGTCAACCTGTACCTCAAACCTGCCAACCATGCTTCAAGCGGCTGCCGCTTCCCCTTTGCCCGACGTCCTGCTGACGCCGTTCAGTCTGCACAGGCGGCGGGAGTCCAAGGGCATTTCCGTGCCTGCGCACACCCACGCAGAGGGCATGCTGGTGCTCGTCCACGAAGGGCTGGTGATGGTGCAGTCGGGCGAGCGCGTGCTGACGGTGCTGCCCGGCAGTCTGGGGTGGATTCCACCCGGCGTGCAGCACGGGGCGCGCTGGTTCGGCGAGGCGCGCGGGTCATTCCTGCACGTGCATCCGGACATCTGCGGACGCCTGCCGGCGAACTGCCGGGCGTGGCCGTCTTCACGGCTGATCGAGGCGCTGATCGAACGTTTTACGGAAGGCAGGTGGCAGGATGCGACGCCGTCTTATCAGGCTCAGTTGTTCGACGTGCTGCTGGAGGAGCTGCGGCAGCGCACGTTCGATGCCACCGCGCCGCTGCCGATGCCGGCCGATCCGCGCCTGCAGGAACTGGCCAACACGCTGCTGGACACGCCGGACGATACGGCGGGCATTGACGAATGGGCGCAGCGGCTGAATATGTCGTCGCGCACGCTGATGCGCCGTTTTCGCCAGGAGACCGGCGTGACGCTGGGGCAGTGGCGCCAGCAGGCCCGGCTGCTGCGGGCGCTGGAAATGCTGTTCCGGGGCGGCTCGGTCACGCAGGCCGCGCTGTCGGTCGGCTATGAAAGCACCAGCGCGTTCATTGGAAGCTTCCGCACGGCGTTCGGCATGACGCCGACGCGGTATCTGGCGGATCGCGGCTAGGGGTTGAACGCGGTCAGGCGTGCCACGCAGTCAGGGAGCAGCGCAGTCAGGGGGCCACGCAGTCGGGTGCAGCGCAGTCAGGCGGCGGCGGGCTGGTCCGGATGCAACGGGCCTTCCGGGTCGTTTTCCGCGTCCGGCCGGGGCGGCACCGGCGCCAAACCGAGCGACAGCCGAAGGCGCTGGCAATCCGGATTGGGCGAGCCGTCCGGCATCCAGATGTCGAACTCGCGGCAGGGCGTGGGCCGGCTTTCATAGATGTCGCAGTGGATGCCGGGCTTGCCCAGCTCGCCGCGCAGTGAAATGCAGCGTCCGCCGCCCACTTCTGTGCCCTTCATGCAGGCGCGCAGCGGGCTCATCTGGGTGACCAGATCCAGCGGCACGTGGCCGCCGTTTTCGCCGGCCAGTTCACCGATGTAAAACGACACGCGAAAGTGCGCGCAGCAGGCGCCGCAGTCCAGGCAGGGATTGGCGGACGGGTCGTCGCCGGCCAGCACCGCGGGCGATACGAACGAGACGAGCGAGGTCAGTGGCAGGGACATGGGCGTAGGTCCGAAGGCCGGAAATATTATCTGGATTCGCGTTGCGGCCGCTACGACTTTTTTCAGGGACATTGCAGGTGTAGCATCGGTGCCCTAACAGCCCTGAGGAGCGCTTTCTTGTCCGCCAAAACCGATTTTCCAGATGGCCTGGCCCGTTGCGGCTGGGTGGACACGTCGGCCGACTACATGGCCTACCACGACACCGAATGGGGGCGCCCTGAAGGCGATGATCGCGCGCTGTTCGAACAGCTCTGCCTTGAAGGTTTCCAGTCCGGACTCAGCTGGCGCACCATCCTGAACAAGCGCGAGGCCTTTCGCCGCGGCTTTGCCAACTTCGATCCCGCCAAGCTCGCCACCTTCGGCGAGCCGGAAGTCCAGGCGCTGCTGGCGGATGCGGGCATCGTGCGCCATCGCGGCAAGATCGAAGCCATGATCAACAACGCGGCCCGGGCATTGGAAATGATCGACCGCGAAGGATCGTTGGCCGCGTATTTCTGGCGCTTCGAAGCGCCGCCTTCCAAGGTCTCGACCTACGGCGCCTCCACATCCGAACAGTCCGAGGCCCTGTCCAAGGCGCTCAAGAAACTGGGCTGGAAGTTCGTGGGGCCCACCACGGTGTACGCCTTCATGCAGTCCGTGGGCATGGTCAATGACCACAGCCCGGGCTGCCATTGCCACGCGGTCATCGAGAAAAAGCGCAAGGCGTTTGTGCGGCCGGCGGGCTGACGCCTTGTGGGCAATGGCGCGCGTCAGGCTGCGCGGCCGTTCTCCGGCCCGGTCTGCACCGGCGCCTGCCCCGGCAGGCTGTAACGTCCCTCGCGGTAAGCCCAGCTTGGCCACAACGCATGCGCCAGCGCCTCGGTCGCCAGTTCGGGGTTCAGCGGCGCGGGGGCGTAGTCCTCGGGCGCGGTGTAGCGGTATTGCACCGCCGTCTTGTTGGGCGCCAGCACCAGCAGGTCGTCGCCCTTCAGATAGCCGTAGGTGCTGTCGTACTGCATGATCGCGCGTCCCGGCGTGCTGCGCGTGAGGTCGTGCCCGATCATCGGATGTTCGGTATCCACGCCGATCAGCGACAGCAGCGTCGGCGGCAGGTCGATCTGGCTGACCAGGCGGTCGTCGCGCCGCGCCTCGATGCCGGCGCCCAGGATCACGGCGGGGATATGAAAGTGGCGCACCGGCACCAGGCTGGCGCCAAACACCCGCGAATCGTGGTCCGCCGCCACCAGGAAGACGGTGTTCTCCCAATATGGCGACGCCTTGGCCTTCTCGAAGAACCGGCCCAGCGCCCAGTCGGCATAGCGCACCGTGTTCTCGACCGTGGCGGGATTGCCGTCGGTCTCGATGCGGCCCGCCGGATATTCCCACGGCGTGTGGTTGGACACGCTGAACGCCAGCGTGAAGGTCGGCAGGTCGCCGTCCTCGCGCAGCAGACGGTCCAGCTGGTTGAACATGTCCTCGTCCGAGGCGCCCCAGGTGCCGACGAATGCCGGGTCGACAAAATCGGCCCGGTCGACAATCTGCTTGAAACCGTTGCCCAGGAAGAAGCCCTTCATGTTGTCGAAGTGCGACTCGCCGCCATAGATGAAGCGCGAGTGATAACCGTGGCGCCCCAGCAGATCCGCCAGCGAGAAGAATCCGCGCTGCGAACGCGGCAGCTTCAGCACCGCCTGCGCGGGGGTGGGAAGAAAGCCAGTGGTCACGGCTTCCAGGCCGCGCACCGAACGGGTGCCGGTGGCGTAGGCGCGCGTGAAAGACCAGGCGTCGCGCGCCAGCGCGTCAAGCTCCGGGGTCAGGTTGGCGCCGCCCAACGCCGCGCTGTACTGCGCGCCCAGGCTTTCTTCAAGAATGATGACCAGGTTGAGCGGGCGATGCGTCTTGCGGGTGGCCGGCTGGCGGTGCAGGCTGGGGTAGTCGGCGTTCGGCGGCGGATACGGCAGTCCGGACTGCGCCAGCACCAGGGCGTGCATCTTGTCGTCGTCCATGCCGCCATACACGGCGGAGGCCGACTTTTCGTTCTTCATGCTGTAGACCGCGTAGAACACGTTGTACAGCGAGTTCAACGCCAGGGTATTGAGCATCCCGTCGGAGCTATAGGCCACCGAAGACGGGTTGATCGGACGGTGGCTCAGCGTGCCGCGGATGGCCAGGATCACTACGGCCAGGATCGCCACGCTGGCAAGCGGCATCTGCCACCACGTCAAAGGCGCGTCGGGACGCGCGTGGCCCAGCAAGGTCCAGGCGGCCCAGCCGATAACCGCCAGCGCGCCCAGGCCGCCCAGCAGCGCGCCCTTGTAACCGCGCCACAGCATTCCGGAAACCTCGCGTGGATGCTTCAGGTATTCGACAAACAGGCGGTTGGGGCGGGAGTCGTATTCGATGATGAAGGGCGGCGTCGCCACTTCCAGGAACGCCAGCAGCACGAACGCCACCAGATACCAGCCGGCGGCCAGGTTTGCCGCCAAGGGAATGTGACCGAAAAGCGGCGACAGAACGGCCGGCAGCGCCGCCAGCACCGCGATCTGATGCGCGTCGATGCGCAGCCCCCGCAGCATCAAGGGCGCGAGACCGCCGGCATTGCGCACGCGCTGCCATTGCCACAGCGCAAGCGCCAGACGGCTGAGCGTCAGCAGCGCGAACGCCGCCAACACGAAAATCAAGGTTGAATGCCGCATCGGGCCTCCAGGTTGTCCTGCTTCACCACCCGGCGCGGGCGGATTCGGTCATTTGGCATTGGAACCGCGCCGTCGTCAAAAATTCTGTGAGGGCGTCCGATAGGGCAATTTTTCGCACGCCCTAGTGGTCTCTGTTTGTAACGGCGGCGACGGCGTCCGGGCACAGCACTTGCTGCGCAACGCCGCGGACGTTCGTGCCGTTGCCATGACTGCCCGGCGCGACCGCCCGGAAAAATCCGCACACATTATGGCGTCGTTCCGTCCGACCGCCGCAACAGGCCGCGATACCCTGGGGTAGCAAGTCCGGCCAGCGGTATGCGGCCGGCAGCCAAGCCAAGGATAGTAACCATGACGCGCACAAGAAAAATAGCGATCGGGATTGTAGGGGGCATTGCCCTGCTGGTGGCGGTATTGATCATCGTGATCGCCACTTTCGACTGGAACCGTGCCAAGCCCATGATCAACGAACGGGCCACCGCCGCCATGGGGCGCCCCTTTGCAATCAACGGCGATCTGAGCGTGCGATGGCAGCGCGAGGCCGGTGAAAGCGGCTTGCGGTCCTGGGTACCCTGGCCGCGTGTGGTCGCCAACGACATCACGATCGCCAATACGGAGTGGGGCAAGGCGCCGCATTTCGCCACACTCAAGCGCGCGGAATTCAGCCTGTCGCCTTTGCCGTTGCTGGCGCAGCACGTCGTCATCCGGCACATTCAGCTGACGGAGCCGGCCGCCGACCTGGAACGGCTGGCCGACGGCCGCGCCAACTGGGTCTTCACCCTGCCGGAGTCGGGCGAGCCGTCGCCCTGGGTCCTGGACATCAACGAGATCGGATTCGACAAGGGCCGCGTCGGCTATGCCGACGAAATGCTCAAGGCCGATCTGACGGTGCTGGTCGACCCGCTGGGCAAGCCCGTGCCGTTTGCGGATGTGACGGGCAAGTCCTTTGTGCCCGAGGACGGCACGGCGCCGCCGCCGCGCGATTACGTGTTTGGCTGGAAGGTCGATGGCAAGTACAAGGGGCTGGCCACCAAGGGCGAAGGCAAGGTCGGCGGCATGCTGGCCATGAAGGATCCCAAGCAGCCGTTCCCGTTGCAGGCGGACGTGTCCATCGGCGGCACGCGCGCATCGGTCGCGGGCACGTTGACCGATCCTGTGAATCTTGGTGCGCTGGACCTGCACCTGAAACTGTCCGGCTCGTCCATGGCGCAGCTCTATCCGTTGACCGGCGTGACGCTGCCCGACACGCCACCCTACAGCACCGACGGCCATCTGGTGGCCAAGCTGCAGAATCCCGGCGGGGCGGTGTTCGACTACAAGAACTTCAACGGCAAGGTCGGTGACAGCGACCTGCACGGCGACATCACGTTCGCGCTGGGCGCGCCCAGGCCCAAACTGACCGGCAAGCTGTCGTCCAAGCTTCTGCAGATGGCCGACCTAGGTCCGCTGATCGGCGTGCAGTCGGGCGGCGGGCCGAAGGCGGCCGTGGACAAATCCAAGGATGCACCCGCCAAGCCCAAGGGCGGCAAGGTCCTGCCCACGCAGGAGTTCCGTACGGACCGCTGGCGCGACATGGACGCGGATGTCTCGCTGGACGCCGCACGGATCGTCCATGACAGCAAGCTGCCGCTGTCCAAGCTGTCTGTGCATGTCATCCTGCAGGACGGCAAACTCACGCTGGATCCGCTGCGCTTCGGCATGGCGGGCGGCACCATGAACGCCACCGCGCGCCTGGACGGCTCGCGCGCGCCGCTCCCCGGCCGTATCGACATGCAAGCGCGCCGCCTGCAGCTCAAGCAACTCTTTCCGTCGGCGGAAGCCATGCAGAAGACGCTGGGCGAGCTGAACGGCGACCTGGCGATCAGCGGCACCGGCAACTCCGTGGCGGCGTTGCTGGGCTCGGCGAATGGCGACGTCAAAATGCTGGTCAACGACGGCGTGATCAGCCGCAGCCTCATGGAGCTTGCGGGGCTGAACGTTGCCAATTACGTGGTCTCCAAGCTGTTCGGCGACGACGAAGTGAAGATCAACTGCGGCGCGGCAGATCTGGAATTGAAGAGCGGCGTGATGACGCCGCGCATCTTCGTTTTCGACACCGACAACGCGCTGATCACCATCACCGGCTCGGCCAATTTCAAGGACGAGACGATGGATCTGGACATCGATCCCGATAGCAAGGGCTTCCGGATCTTCTCGTTGCGCTCGCCGCTGTATGTGCGCGGCACGTTTGGATCGCCCGACGTGGGCGTGCATGTCGCCCCGCTGGCGGCGCGCGGCGCGGGCATGG
>NZ_DIEJ01000064.1:0-3901 GCF_002418565.1 Achromobacter sp. UBA5777
CTGGCGATCCAGAAGATGGGCAGGGGGGACGCCGGGGGGGCGCTGGCGGCGTGGCCGGACGCGGCCGCCGTGCCGGGGCCGGTTGCGGCGTGCCCGGGCTCGGCCGCTGGGACGGGGCCGGTTGCGGCGGCCGCACCGGCGTTATCGGCGTCAGCTCGCAAGGCTGGACCGTCCAATGCGGCGCCCAAGCCTGCTTCGGAAGCGCCGGCTGAAGTGGAGTGGTTACGCATGTCGGCGTGGCCCTCGCGCTTACAGATAGACCGACGGGGTGGCGGTCAGCCCCTGCTTGACCTGGCGGGTCCGCTCGTCGGCCAGCACTTCAACCTCGCCGGCTTCCAGCGCATCAAACGCCTGGCTCACGATGACCTGCGGCGTGGATTTGGGTGCATCGATGCCCTTGGTCAGGTCGGTGTCCACGAATCCCATGTGCAGCCCGAGCACTTGCGTGTTCTGGCCCCGCAGCTCCTGGCGCAGCCCGTTCGTCAGCGCCCAGGCCGCTGACTTGCTCATCCCGTACACCCCCAGCACCGGGTTGTTCACCCAGCTCGCGATCGACAGGACATTCAGGATCGCCCCGCCGCCATTCGCACCCAGCACCGGCGCAAACGCCTGCGACACCAGCAGCGGCCCAAACAGGTTCACGTCCAGATGCCGACGCGCCGACTCCACGCTGCCCGGCGTCAGAAACCCGCCGAAGTCCGCGATCCCAGCGTTGTTGATCACCAGCGTCACGTCCTTAGCCAACTCCGCCGCAGCCGCCACATCTTCTGCGCGCGTCACGTCCAGCTTGACCGGCACCACGCCTTCCAGCGTGATGGAAGACGGATCACGCGCGGCGGCGTACACCTTGCGGGCGCCGCGGGCCAGCGCCTCGCGGGCAAAAGTCAGACCCAGGCCGCGATTGGCCCCGGTGATGAAAACAACGGCGTTCTTGAGTTCCATGATCGGTATTCCTAAAAGTGTTGTGTGGGGATGAGTCAGCTTCGGCACGACTAAATATGATGACCATCATATTTCAGGACAGCAAAATGGCCGCGCAACGCGGCCAGAAAAAACATTCAGTGAGAGACTGCGGCGCCCTTGTGGTCGTACTGCTCAAGAACGGCGTGGCGGGCAGACGCCAGGACTGCGCGACCGCTCGGGTTATCGCCCAAAGCCCGCGCCAGCTGCAATGCGCCCACCAACGTACTGAGCACCGCCGCCGCTGCGTGTTCACCCGTCTGAGCCGGCAGCACCTGTTGCACCGCTTCCAGCAACCGCTGCACCCGTCCGGCCGCCGCTTCGCGCACGTCGTCCGACTGGCGGGGAATCTCTGACGCCAACGCCGCCACGGGGCACCCCCGTTCGCAGCCGGTCAGATGCGCATCACTGAGATAGGCTTCCACCCAGGCGCGCAACGGACTGGCGCCGTCGGCGCGGCGCCGCGCCATGCTCTGAGACAACCGCGCCGCGCCATCCTGCCCCGCACGCTCCATCGCCGCCGCCAGCAGCGCATCGCGCGACGGGAAATGCGCATAGAAGCCGCCGTGCGTCAGCCCGGCTTCTTTCATGACGTCCGCGACACCCACCCCCGAATACCCCGCGCGCCGGATCGCGCGGGCGGCTGCATCAACGATGCGTTCGTGGGATTGTTCCTTGCGGGAGGCGGACATGATCGCAACACCGAAATATGATGATCGTCATATTACGCCCGCAATCTTCCAGGGAGCAAGCCCCGGCCCCGTTTTAGCGCCAAGCTTCCGGCTCGATGGTCACTTCGCCCTTTTCGGCCGAGAAATACACCACGCCGTCCGAGATATTGGCGTTCAGCTGCATCGTGCGCTCGGCCAGCTTGCCCAACGCCTTCGACTGTTCCGAAGGCAGATTCACCACCTTCAGATTGCGCGTGCGCTCCAGCTTATTGCGCACCCCGTCCCACCAGATCTTGCTGGCCGACCCGCCATAGCAATACACGATCACCTCGTCGGCGCGGCCACAGGCACGCAGAATCCGGCGCTCTTCAGGCTGGCCCACTTCGATCCACAGCTTGATCTCCCCGGTCAGGTCTTTCACCCACAAGTCCGGTTCGTCGGTATCGCTCAGCCCCTTCGTGAACGCCAGTTCCTCCTGCGCGTGCATCGCAAACGCCAAGAGCCGCACCATCATGCGCTCGTCCGTCTCGGACGGATGACGCGCCACGGTAAGCCCGTGGCTGCCGTAGTAGTGGCGATCGGTATCGGCGACGTTCAGGTCGGCCTTGTAAATGGTGGCGCGCAGGGCCATGGCGTAAGTCCGTTCAAAAGCGAATTGCAGGAAGGCCGCCATGATAACCGGGCGGTGCGGGCGTCAAGGCGGCTGTGCCGAGTCGGCGCCCCCGACCTCATCGCAGTCAACCGCCGCGCCCGGCGTTACACTTGCCGGGCGCCCGCAACCCCAGCCGGCAACGCCCTCAAGACCCGCCCGCCATGACCGCCACAGCCGCCCTCCTAGCCTTCACCCTGGCCGCCGCCATCCTCACCATCACGCCCGGTCTGGACAACGCCCTGGTGCTACGCACCGCCGCCGTCGAAGGCAGCCGCCGCGCGCTCATGGCCGGATTGGGCATCAGCGCCGGCTGCCTGCTATGGGGCGCCATCGCGGCATTCGGACTCGGCTCGCTGCTGGCCGTGTCCACGTTGGCTTACGACACCTTGCGCATCTGCGCTGCGATCTACCTGTTCTATCTGGGCGTCAAGCTGCTGTGGAGCACGCGTTCCCGCCGAAAGACCGCGGCGGCGTCGCCCTCGGGCATTCTTGCTTCCCCGGCCCGCCCCAGCACCACCGCCACCGGCTGGTTCGTGCGCGGCTGCCTTACCAACGCGCTGAACCCGAAGGTCGGTGTCTTCTACATCACGTTCCTGCCGCAGTTCATCCCCGCCGGTACGGACGTCATGCGCTTTAGCCTCCTGCTCGCCACGGTTCACGCGATCGTCGGCATGCTCTGGTTTGTCCTGCTGGTCGCCGCCACCCGGCCCCTGGCCCGCTGGCTTTCCCGCCCGGCCGTCACCCGCGGCCTGGACCGTGTGACCGGGGCGGTGTTTATTGCGTTTGGGTTGAGGTTGGCGCTGGAGAAACGCTGATTCAAAGGCTTGAAGCGACGCTGGCGCTTCGATGGGTGTCAGACACCCGGGAAGGCCAGCTGCAATACCACGCCCATCTCGTAGGGGGTGTCAGACACCTGAGAGCGGCGCGGGCGCGCACAGGCGTCTAACGACAAACACCCCGCCACCAGCGCGCAGCGTCATCATCACGACGCAAGACACCCAAACGCCAAAGAAGGCCGCCCGCGCGGCCGATTTTGGCGACCCCGCAAAACCTTCGCCCCACCCCGCCCGAGGCAAAAACGCAAGAACCCAACTCGCCCCGCCACCCAGCGCCAGCAATTAACGGAGCGGCTGGTGACGGGACGGGTGCGAGCGAGGGGCGTCGATGCGCCCAAGGGAATCCGAAGGCCGGCGCCGAAGGGCGCCAACGAGGATGACGCAGGGGGGGGCCGCCTAGGCAAGTCCGGAGCGAAGGCTCCGNNCCGGACCGCAATCGTGGCCCCTCGCTCGCACCCGGCACGGCGCCGGCCGCGGCCTAAGAACCCCGACCGCCGCAAGCAAAGGCAGAAGCAGCAACAAAAACCGCCGCCTCAATAAACCCCAATCGCATGCCGAGCCACAAAATGCCCATCCCCCACGGCAACCAACGGCTCCACGAGCGGCTCATCCCCAATCTTGCGCATCGGACTAGGAATCTCATCCACCAGCAGCGACCGCTCCCGATGCCGCCGCTGCGGATCCGCGATCGGCACCGCCGCCATCAGCTTCTTCGTATAAGGATGCTGCGGATTTTCGAAGATAGCCCGCCGAGGCCCGATCTCCACGATCTGCCCCAGATA
>NZ_DIEJ01000064.1:3975-4346 GCF_002418565.1 Achromobacter sp. UBA5777
CCGCTGCCGCTGCCCGCCCGAAAACTCGTGCGGATACCGATCGATCATCTCTGGCAGCAGCCCGCATTTATCCATCAGCCAGCGCACCCGCTCCTGCGCCTCTTTACCGCGCGCCACCTTGTGGATCAGCAGCGGCTCCATGATCGAATAGCCCACCGTCATCCGCGGATCCAGCGACGCAAACGGATCCTGGAAGATGAACTGGATGTGCTGGCGCAGCGTCTGCATCGCACTGCCCCGCAACGCCCCGATATTCTTGCCGTCGAATTCAATTGACCCGCTCTTGCTCTTGACCAGTTGCAGCAAAGACCGGCCAGTCGTCGTCTTCCCGCACCCCGACTCGCCCACCAGCGACAGCGTCTCGCCCGGGT
>NZ_DIEJ01000077.1:0-3095 GCF_002418565.1 Achromobacter sp. UBA5777
CTTGCCGCAGCCGGAGGGCCCAAGCAGCGCCAGGACCGTGCCCGCAGGCACGTCCAGGTCCACGCCGTCCAGCACCGTATGGCCGTTGAACGCATGCCGCAGGCCGCGCACGGCGATGGCCGTGCCGCCGGCATTGGAGGCGGGCGCGTTCAAAACCGATGCCGCATGCCGAGGTTCAGGCCGAACTGGTTCTTGCCCGGCTCGACGTTGGCGCCATACTTGCCGCCGACCACACTCAAGGACGATTTGTCGTCGTTGATGGCGTAAGCCGCCACCGCATACAGCGTGGTGCGCTTGGACAGATCGTATTCATTGCCGAGCACGATCATGGTCGACTTCTGGCCCGTGCCGGCGGCCTGTACGGCAGGGCAGGCGGCATTGTTCATGTCGTCGCACACCGAGTCGTTCAGGTGGTACACGGCGGCCGACAGGCGCACGTTGCCCTGCGGCTTGTAGCTGGCGCCCAGCCACGTCATGTTGTTCTTGTAGCTGCGCTGCGTCAGCTTCTGGTCCAGCCAGCGGTAGCCGGCGTAGACCTTGACGTCCTCGAAGTCGTACGACACGCCCGCGACCACGCGATCTTCGCGGTTGCCGCTGTTGGCGCCCGTCTTGGGCTTGTCAGCGTTCTTCGAGTGATACAGCACCGCGGCGTCCAGACCGCCCGACTTGTAGCGCATACCGCCGCCCACCATGCGTCCGAGCTTGCTGTCATCGAACGACTGCTCGTTGTTCCAGCCAAAGCTGTAGTAGCCGCCGACGGACACGGGGCCCAGCTTACCGACGTACATGACGGCGTTGTCGGTACGGTCCGAGAACGCGGCGTCAGGCCGCTTGATCGAGAAGTTGGCGTTGTCGAACGGGTTGTACTTGCTCATCCATTCGATCATCAGCGTGTTGTGGCGCCCCAGCGTCAGGCGGCCCCACGTGTTGCTGGAAAAGCCCACGTAGGCCTGGCGCCCGAACAGGCGTCCGCCTTGCAGCGTGGTGCCGTTGCTGGAGTCAAAGCCGTTTTCAAGCACGAAGATGGCGGAAACGCCGTCGCCCAGGTCCTCGGAACCCTTCAGACCCCAACGCGAACCGTTCAGGTTGCCTGCGCTCATGCCCGTCTTGCTGTTGCCGTCGGGACCGTTGTTGAGGTACTGCAGGCCGGTGTCGATCAGCCCGTAAAGCTGGACCGAGGTGGCGGGGGCGGCGAGCGCGGCGGGCGCTGCCAGGGAGAAAGCGGACAGGCAGGCGCCAGCCGCCGCAATGCGGAGTGTCGATTTCAAAATGAAAGTCCTCTTTGGGATTCAATCGGAGCCGACACTCTAGGGGCGTGTTGCTACACGTCGATGACACCTCCCAATCGATGCGATAGTTCGCGCGCCGCGGCGAGCAGCGCCGCGGGCACGTCGCCGTCCCAGTCCGCGGGCAGGCGTTCGGCCTCGCAAGTCGTGGAGATCGCCATCACCATGTGGCCGGTCGCGTCATAGACGGGCGCGCTGAACGCGTTCACCGTGACCTGATGGCGGGGCGATGCGGCAGTGCCCACGGCCCGCGCCAAGCCGTGCTGGCGGGCCTCGGCAATGCGCTGCGCAAACTGCCCATTGTCGGGCTGGCCGCTGCGCGCGCGCGCCTCCAGTTCTTCGTCGATGGCTGCCTGCGTCTGCGCCGGCGGCATGAATGCGGCAAAGGCGATGCCGGTGGCCGACTGCGTGAGGCTCACGACCACGCCCGCTTGCAGGTAACGACTGACGGGATGCGCGGACGGCTCCCAGCCGACGATGGTGGCGCCCTGGTTGCCCCACACTGCGATGCCGACCGTGCGCTGGCCGATGTGTTCGCTGATTGCCGGCAGCGCCGCCATCGCGATCCGCTGCGCCTTCAGCGTGCCGAGGCCCGCCGCGCCGGTCTGGCTGCCGACTTCGCCCAGGTCGTGCGCGAAGGTGCGCAGATACTTGCCGTCGCCAAACGCGAGTGAATGGTGGCCGCTGCGAAAGATCTTTTCCACCTGGCCCAGGTAGACGACGTGGTCGCCGCCGGGATAGGCGGCCACCTTCACGCATTCCAGATGCGCCGCGCAATCGTCGATGATGGGCACGCCGCCCAGCCCGGTCATGACGGGGACTTCGCGGAACTTGTCGGCGCCCGATTTCGCAAACTGGTTCGAGACGTGAACCTGATGGTCGGCCAGGATGTTCACGACGAACCGCGGACAGTCGCGAAACGCCGGGTAGCTGCTGGAGGTGGTGGACTGGCTCCACAGGATCAGCGGCGGATCCAGCGAGACCGAACTGAACGAGTTGGCGGTGACGCCGTAGGGCTTGCCTGCGGCATCGCAGGTGGTGATCACGGTGACGCCGGTGGGAAACGCGCCAAGCGCGCGGCGGAATTCCTTGCTGTCGAAGGGTGTCATGCTCGCATCCTGTTTCGTGGGCGCCAGGCCCGCGGCAAGGCATGCAACCCGCGCCGCCGCTTCCCGCCTGGCATGGCGCCAAGTCTAGGAGCGGCGGGGNNACCGGCCACAAATTGTGTTCCGGTATGCGTCTATTACGTACCGTTATGAATGCGGCGCCTCAGACGGGCTCGGCAAGCTGCTCGCGAAAGTGCTTGCGCAGGTAGTCCTTGAAAGCTTGCGCGGCGGCGGACAGCTCGGCCCGGCGCGACAGGATGCAGCCCCAGTGCCGGGTGGCATCCAGGTCCTTGATCTCGATGAGCACGCGCGACGACTGCGCGTTGCGCTGGACCATGGTGCGCGGCAGGAAGGTGACGCAGTTGCCCGCGTCGATCATCCCGAGCAGCGTGGGCAGGGTCGATGCGGTGGTGTGCTCGAAGCTCAACCCTTGCTTGGCGAATTCTTCCGTCAGGTGCTTGCGCAGCGACAGGTAACGGTCCAGGAACATGATCCGGTAGGGCGCGATCATCGACAGCGTGACGCTGGCATGCGCGGCGAGCGGATGGCCGGCGGGCACGACGAGCATCACCTTTTCCTCGGCCAGCGACTGGAACTGCAACCCGCGCTGCTTGGTGTCCAGCGCCGCCACGGCGAAGTCCGCCGCGTCCTGCGTGATCGCCTGCACGACCTGCGCATAGGGCAGGTCCCGCAGCACCACCTG
>NZ_DIEJ01000077.1:3149-10061 GCF_002418565.1 Achromobacter sp. UBA5777
CCGCGTGGTCCGCTGCAGCAGCTTGGTGCGCAGCTTGTCTTCGAGCCGTTTGACGCGGTTGGTGACGGCGGGCTGGGACAGATGCAGCTTGCGGGCGGCTTCGCTGAAGCTGCCTTCGCGCACGACCCAGAGAAAGGTTTCCAGCTCGGAAAGTTCGAGCCGGGTGAGGGCGGACGGGTCGTTGGATTGATTCATGGTGGTTATAGATGTATCACGCCGCGGAAATTGTGCATATCCGAGTCGACACCAATACTGAGCCCACTTCGATCTCTTCACGAACCCACCGGAAACCGGAAAAGCAATGAGCACAACCGCCCGTCAAATGGCCCTGGTGGCCTTCCTGCAAGCCCAGAATTGTTCCAACTATGTTGGCTCGTGGAGAAATCCGTCGAGCATGACCGACTACCTGACGCCGGAGTACTACCAGCGCATCGCGCGCACGCTGGAAGACGGCTGCTTCGACATGGCGTTCTTCGACGACCGCCTGGCGATGCCGGACATCTATAACGGCAATCACCACGAGACCGTGCGCCACGGCGTGCGCGCCGTGAAGCTGGAGCCCACGGCGGTGCTGATGGCGATGGCGATGGCCACCCGCCACCTGGGCTTGGGTGCGACGTATTCCACGACCTACTACGAACCGTTCCATGTGGCGCGCCTGTTCGCGACACTGGACCTCATGACGAAGGGCCGCGTGGCCTGGAACGTGGTCACCTCGATGAACGATTCCGAAGCCGCCAACTTCGGCCACACCGAACACCTGGAACACGACCTGCGCTACGACCGCGCCGATGAATTCATGGAAGTGGTCATGGGCCACTGGGACACGTGGGAGGATGACATCATCGTCGCCGACAAGGCCGAGGGCTACTTCGCCGATCCGGACAAGGTGCGGCGGCTGGACCACGAAGGGCGGTTCTTCCGCTCGCGCGGGCCGCTGACCGTGCCGCGCTCGCCGCAGGGCAATCCGGTGATCCTGCAGGCGGGCCAGAGCGGGCGCGGGCTGGCGTTCGCGGCGCGCTGGGCCGAAGTGGTGTTCGCCAAGTACCCCACGCTGGAGGGAGGCATCAAGCAGTATCAGGCGCTCAAGGACGGCGTGGCCAAGGCTGGGCGCAACCCCGACGATCTGAAGGTGGCCGCCGAGGTAAAGATCATTGCCGCCGAAACCGAAAGCCTGGCCCGGGAAAAGCGCGAGATGATCGCCGGCCTGTCGCGGCCCATCGACGGCCTGACGATGATCGGCGAGACCGCCAACATCGATTTCTCCGGCCGGCCCTACGACCAGCCCTTCACCGACGCGGAGCTGGCCGCGATGTCCTGGCAGAGCCTGCGCGACAAGGTCGTGCAGGTGAGCGGCAAGAAGAATCCGTCGGTACGTGATTTTGTCGAGGCGTCGGGCCGCGGCACGTTGAATGACGGCCCCGTGTTCTGCGGCACCGGTGAGCAGGTGGCGGACATGATGGAGGAATGGTTCAGCAAGGGATGCGATGGCTTCGTGCTGTCGGCAACCTCGGTGCCCGGTACGTATGAGGAGATCGTGCGGCTTGTCATTCCGCATCTGCAAAAGCGGGGTCTGGTGCGCAAGCAGTACGACAGCGGCACGCTGCGCGGCAATCTGGGGCTTGCGCGTCCGCGNNGCCGGCGACTGGAAGGCCGGCAGCCGCTGAGGACCATGGACATGACCACTCAAAGCGTGCGCATGATGTCGGCCAGCGGCATCCTGGGCTACGGGTTTCCGGAGGCCTCGATCAAGGCGGCCATGGAACTCAAGCCTCACATGATCGGCGTGGACGGCGGTTCCAGCGATCCCGGTCCGCATTACCTGGGGTCCGGCAAGACATTGAATTCCCGCCTGGCCATGAAGCGCGACCTGTCGCTGCTGCTGCGCGCAGCGATCGCCAACGGCATTCCGATGATGGTGGGCACCTGCGGCGGCGCCGGGGGCGAGCCGCACCTGCAGGCCTGCGCCGACATCGTGCGCGAGATCGCCCGCGAATATGGCCTGCATTTCAAGATGGCGCTGATTCATGCCGAGCAGGACCCGGCCGTGATCCGTCAGGCCATCGCCGAGGACCGCATCCGGGCGCTGGGCTCGGCGGACGCGTTGACGCCGCAGGATGTCGACGAAGCGGTGCGCATCGTCGGCATGATGGGGCCGGAACCGTATCGCCGGGCCTTGGCTGAAGGGGCACAGGTGATCCTCGGCGGGCGGGGCACGGACCCCGCGCCGTGGGTGGCGCTGGCCATGCACCACGGCCTGCCCGAGGCGCCCGCCTGGTATGCCGGCAAGATGCTGGAGTGCGCGTGCAACGCCGCGATCCCCAAGAAACACGACTGCCTGATGGTCACGGTGGGCCAGGACTACGTGGAGGCGGAGCCGCTCAATCCGGAGCTGCGCTGCACGCCGCTGTCGGTGGCGGTGCAGGCGCTGCACGAGAACGCGAGTCCTGTGCTGCGCTATGAACCCGGCGGCTGCGTCGACACCCGCGATTGCGAGATCCGGGCGGTGTCGGACCGCCGTGTCCGGATCACGGGCATGAAGTGGGAGCCTCAGCGCTACACGATCAAGCTGGAAGGCGTGAAGCGGGCGGGCTACAGCGCGGTGGCCTTTGCCGCCACGCGCGACCCGGGCCTGATCGGGCAGGCCGGCAGCTTCCTGGACTTCGTGCGGGCATCCACCGCAACGAAGGTCGCGGCATTGGGGCTGGATCCCCAGGACTGGAAGCTGGTGCTACGGGTCTACGGCGCAAACGGCGTGATGGGGGCCTGGGAACCGAACCCCGGTTTCCTGCCGCAAGAGCTCGCCATCGTCGCGGAAGTCGTGGGCAGGACGCAGGAGATCGCCAATGCGGCGCTGTCGCTGGCCCGCGTGACGTTGCTGCATTCGGACTTTCCGGGGCGCATGTGCCGCGAAGGCAACATGGCCTTTCCGTTTTCGCCGTCCGATATCGAGCGCGGTCCGATCTACGAATTCTTCATGCAGCACGTGATTGAAGTGGCTGATCCGCTCAGCCTGTTTCTCATCGAATACGAAACCGTCTGAGCGGGGAGAGCCGACGTGGCCAGACTGAAAGACATTGCCAAGGCCTGCAAGAGCAAGAACGCTGGGCCGTTTTCCATCACGCTGGACATCATGTTCGATGACCCGGCGCTGTTCGAGCGCGTGCGCGCCACGGGCGTCGTCAGCGCCGCGCTGATTGCGCGCCTGTACGGCGTGCGTGAGCAGGACGTGCTCTTCACGGAATACCCGCCCGCGCTGGCGTGGAAGGCGACGCTATCGCGGCCCGTGGCGTCGGGCGCGGTGGGCGACGTGGACGTGTACGGCGCGCAGCAGCACGCGCCCCTGCTGGATATCGAAATACCCCTGTGACGCCGGCCGGCCGTCAGCGGCCGTTCCCGGCGCACGACACCTGTTGTTCACGCACTGACTACACAAAAAAAGACAGGAGAGAGACATGAATCGAGTTTGCAAGGTGATGCTGCCCCTGGCGTTGGCGCTGCCGGCTGCGGCCATGGCGCAGGACACGCTGAAGATCGGCGCGCTGGTGACGCTGTCCGGCGCGGGCGCCGCGTGGGGGCAGGCGCTGCTGTACGGCGCAGAACTGGCAGCCGACGACGTCAACGCGCAGGGCGGGCTGGAGGTCGGCGGCAAGAAGTACAAGATCAGCGTCATTCCCTATGACGACAAGTACCAGTCGGCCGACGCGGTCACGGCGGCCAACCGCCTGNNCCGAGCGCGAGAAGGTCATCATCATGACGCTGGGCTTCACCAACAAGGCGCTCAGCCCCGAAAAACCGTACTCGTTCCGTCCCAACCTGACGACCGAGGAGACGGCCCCGCCGATCATCGCGTGGCTGGTCAAGCGATTCAGTCTGAAGAAGGTCGGCGGACTTTTCCCCAACGACGAGTCCGGGCAGCAGATCTCCAATGACCTGGCCAAGGCCTACGAAAAGGCGGGCGCCGCGCTGTCGAGCAAGGAATTTTTCGAACGCCAGCGGGTGGACATGGTGCCGCTGCTGACCCGTATGATCAGCTCGGGCATCGACGCCATCGAGCTGNNCAGGCGCGCGAACTGGGCTTCAAGGGGCCGATCGTGCGCAATGGCGGGCCGGCCACGCCCGAGATCGTGGCGGTGGCGGGCAAGACGGCGACCGAAGGCATGATGGTCACGTCGCTGCAGGATCCGGACAACAAGGAGGTGGCGCACTACGCCCAGCGCTACCAGGACAAGTACAAGAAGAACATGAACGGCTTCAGCCCGGCCTTCTATGACGGCACGCACATGCTGTTCAAGGCCATGCAGAACGCGGGCACCGTGGCCGACAGCACTAAGGTGCGCGATGAACTGGCCAAGCTGAAGGACTACAAGGGCATCCAGGGCATCGTGAACTGGAGCGGCAAGGCGCGCTATGGCATCGACCATCAGGTCGCCTCGCCGTTCTTCATCTCCGAGGTCCGCAATGGCCAGGAAGTCACGGTGGCGCGTTGCGATATCGACAAGTGCGTCGATATCCAGAAATAAGCCGGCGAAAGGGGATTTCCATGTCCAACTTGTTAGCCCAGGCGCTGGTCAACGGCGTCATCATCGGCCTGCTTTACCTGCTGATGGCGGTGGGGTTTACGCTGGTGTTCGGCGTGATGNNGTCGTGAACTTCGCGCACGGCCAGTTCTACATGGTCGGGGCCTTTGCAACCTATGTCCTGATGAGTCATTGGCAGGCGCCGTTCCTGCTGGCGTTGCTGGGCGCCTTCGTCGTGACGGCGGCGCTGGGCTGGCTGGTGGAATGGGCCGTGCTCAAACCCTTCCGGCACGATGAGCTGAACGGCATGATCGCGACCATCGGCGTGGCCATGATCCTGCAGTCGGTGGCGCTGGTGGTGTTCGGGCCGGACTCGCAGATCATGCCGCAGGTGGCCGAGGGCGTGTTCCACCTTGGCGCGGCGATCATCCCGGCGTCGCGGTTGTACGTGGCGGTCTGCTCGGTGATCGTGCTGGCGGTGTTGTATGTCTTCCTGATTCATACGCGGCAGGGCAAGGCATTGCGCGCCGCGGTGCAGGACATGGAGATCGCGACGGCGCAGGGGGTGCGGGCCAAGCTGATGTACCCGCTGGGCTTCAGCATCGGCGTGGGGCTGGCGGCGATCGCGGGGGCGCTGATGGCGCCGCTGTTTTCCGTCTCGCCCTTCATCGGCAGCACACCGCTGCTCAAGGCCTTCATCGTGGTGATTCTTGGCGGGCTGGGCAGCGTGCCGGGCGCGGCGGCGGCAAGCTTGCTGCTGGGCGTGTCGGAAAGCCTGGCCAGTTCCTTCATGAGCAACAGCCTCGCGGAAATCCTGATCTTCGCGCTGGTGATGGGCATCCTGGTATTGCGGCCCGCCGGGCTGCTGGGCAAGGCGGAGGCGTGAGATGGATATGAGCAAAGCCGTGTTGCCGTCGATACCGCCAGGCCAGACCGAATCCCAAACCCTGATCCGCGGAGCGGCCGCGCCGCAGCCGCTGAGGGCGGCGGGCGTCGTGGGCCTTGCCGGCCTGGTCTGCATCCCGTTTCTGCTGAATCAGGCCTTCACCTATCACCTGGCCATCTTCATCTGCATCAACACCATCGTCGTGACGTCGCTGTCGGTGCTGGCCAGGGCGGGGCAGATCTCGCTGTGCCACGGCGCACTGGCCGGCATCGGGGCGTACGCCTCGGTCTTCTGCGTCAAGGGACTGGGGCTGCCGTTCGCCGTCGGGGTGGTGGGGGCAATGGCCGCCGCCGGTCTCGTGGCCTATCTGCTCGGGCGCATCGTCCTGCGATTGCAGGGCGTGTATTTCGTGCTGGTGACCTTTGCCTTCGGCGAACTGCTGCGTCTGGTGCTGCTGGAATTCGGGGATGTCACAGGTGGCGCCAACGGCATCACCAACATTCCCCCGGCCGCCATCGCCGGCTACGTTTTTCAGAACAAACCGGCGTTCTATGCGCTGGCGGCGGTTATAGCCATTGCCGTATTGGCCTTCTTCCGGTGGTTCTACGCTTCGCCGGCCGGCGAGGCGGTGGACGCAGTGGGTGAGAACCCGGCGCTGGCCGAGTCCAGCGGCATCGGCGTGCGCCGTACTCAGCTGTTCGCGTTCACGCTGGCCAGCGTCTTCGCCGGCCTGGGCGGCGCGCTGCTGGCGCATTACGTCGGCTACATCTCGCCCGAGTCTTTCAACATGCACCTGTCGGTCGCGCTCATCATCATGATGGTGGTCGGCGGGCGCAGGTACCTGCTGGGCGGCCTGGTGGGCGCGCTGGTCATGACGCCGCTGCCCGAGTTCTTCCGCGGCGCGGTGGAATCGCAGGACATCCTGTATGGCGTCGCGTTGATTCTGATGTTGCGGTTCCTGCCGCAAGGGCTGGCCGGCATGCGCCTGCCGCGTAAAGGGAGGAAGCAGCCATGACGACAGCATCGAATTCGCGGCCCCTACTCGAGGTCAAAGGCCTTTCCAAGCGCTTCGGCGGCCTGCANNAACGGCGCCGGCAAGAGCACCGCGTTCAACCTCATCAGCGGCACGCTGATTCCCACGGCCGGCCAGGTGGTGCTCGAGGGCGCGGAGATCACGGGCAAGGCGCCCAGCGCGGTGGTGCGGCGCGGCCTGGCCCGCACGTTCCAGTCGACCTCGGTCTATCAGGGCGCCACGGTGGCGCAGAACCTGCTGCGCGGCGCGCTGTCGACGTTGCCCGGCTCCGTGTGGACGCACACCGTCACCACCCGTGCCCGCAAGGCTGCGTTGCAGCGTGTGGCGCGCGAGGTGGACGAGATTCTGGAGCTGTCCGGGCTGGGACCCTACCGGGACGTCGCGGCGGGGGGGCTGGCCTACGGCCATCAGAAACTGCTTGGCGTCGCAATCGGCTTTGCCACGAATCCCAAGATCCTGCTGCTGGACGAGCC
>NZ_DIEJ01000077.1:10125-17460 GCF_002418565.1 Achromobacter sp. UBA5777
GATCGAAGCCTATCTGGGAGCCCCCGACTATGCCCATGCTTGAAGCCCAATCCATCGCCGTGCGCTACGGCCAGCTGGAGGCCGTGCACGACGTGTCGCTGCAAGTCGGGGACGGCGAAATCGTGGCGCTGGTGGGATCCAACGGCGCCGGCAAATCCACGACGCTCAAGGCGATGATGGGATTGAAGACGCTGGCGCGCGGCGACCTGCGCTGGGACGGCGAGTCCATCGCCGCCATGCCCGCCGCGGGCCGCGTGGCGCGTGGCATCGCGCTATCGCCCGAGGGCCGGCGCCTGTTCCCGCGGATGACCGTCATGGACAACCTGGAACTGGGCGCCTACACCACGCGTTGCGCGGCCACGCGGCGGCGCACGCTCGACATGATCTATGGGCTGTTTCCGCGCGTGCAGGAGCGGCGCGCGCAGATGGCCGGGTCGCTCTCGGGCGGCGAGCAGCAGATGGTGGCGATCGGGCGGGCGCTCATGGCCCAGCCGAAATTGCTGCTGCTGGACGAGCCATCGCTGGGGCTCGCGCCCAAAGTGATCGCGGAGATCGCCCAGGCCGTCGAACGCCTGAACCGGGAATCGGGACTGTCCATCGTCCTGGTCGAGCAGAACGCCCGGCTTGCCATGCGGCTGTCGCACCGGGCCTACGTGCTGGAGCGCGGCGAAGTCGTGCGCACCGGCACGGGCCAGGAACTGCTTGAAGACGATTTCGTAAGGCAAGCCTATCTTGGCGTATAAGGGCGTAGGAGGCGCCCGGCCATGACCGACAACTTACCCTGCTATGAAGTCTATGCGCTGCGCTACGCGCGCATGACCCGTCCGGCCTCGCACAACTTCATCCTGCACGACGCGCACGATGGAACGGTGGAGATGGACTTCTATGTGTGGCTGATCAAGCTGGGCGACACGGCCATCCTGGTCGACACCGGCTTTGGCGAGCGCGGCGCGGCGCAACGCGGACGGCCGCTGGACTGCTGCCCCATCGACGCGCTGCGCCATCTTGGCGTGCGGCCTGAACAGATCCGGGACGTGATCCTGACGCACCTGCATTGGGACCACGCCGGCAATCTGGACAAGCTGCCCAATGCGCGCTTCCACCTGCAAGAGGCCGAAGCGGCGTTCGCGACGGGGCCGTGCATGTGCCAACCTGTGCTGCGCCGCGCCTTCGCGGTCGAGGACATTTGCGAATTCGTGCGCCGGCTGTACGAAGACCGCGTCGAGTTCCACGATGGCGACGACCTGCTGCAGCCGGGCATCGAACTGCTGCGCATCGGCGGCCATACCAAAGGGCTGCAGGCGGTTCGCGTGCATACGGTGCGCGGTTGGGTGGTGCTGGCCTCGGACGCCGCGCATTATTACGACAACGCCACGCTGAAGCTGCCATTTCCCGTCGTGGTGGATGTGGAACAGATGCTCGCCGGGCACAAGCGCCTGCTGAAGCTCGCGGGATCGGTAAGTCATTTTGTCCCCGGACACGATCCCCAAGTGCTCAAGCGCTATCCGCGCCTGGCGGGCGACCTGCCCGTGGCGGTCGCCGTGCTGCACGAGAACCCGCTGGATTGAACCCTTTGCCTGGTGCGCCCCGCCGGGCGTGCCGTTGCCCACTTTGGAACCCTGTTCACCATGCATGCACCTTCGAATCTGCGCGCCCCGTCTTCCAGTCTTGCACTGGGCCTGGCGCGCTTTGCACGCGGCCTGACGTTGGAATCGATGCCGGCGGCAGTGCGCGAAAAATCACTGCTTCACATCATCGACGCGATCGGACTGGGCATTGCCGCGCATCAGTTCGACTTTTCCGGCCCCGGGCTGGCAGGTATACGCGCGGCCGGCGCGCCGGGCGAGGCCACGGTCATCGGCGGCGGCCCCGCGCTGCAGGCCCGCGACGCGGCCATGGCCAACGGCTACCTGATGCACGGCCTGGACTTTGACGACACGCATCCCGGCGCCATCGTTCATCCGACGGTGGCCTGCCTGCCCGCGGCGCTGGCGCTGGGGGAGACCCGCGGCATGCGCTGGGGAGAATTGCTGACCGCCTATGCTGTCGGGATGGAAGCGGCCATACGCCTGGGCCGGTCCGTCAAGGGCGGCTTTCACCAGGGCGGCTACCACGCGACCGGCGTGGTGTCGCACTTCAGTTCGGCGCTGGTGGCCGGCAAGCTGCTCGGGCTGTCCGAGGAACAGCTTGTCGCGGCCCAGGGCATCGCAGCCAGCACGGCGTCCGGCGTGCAGGTATTCCTGGAGGATGGCGCGTGGACGAAGCGCCTGCATCCCGGTTGGGGCGCGTTTGCGGGCATTACCGCGGCGCAGATGGCGCATGCCGGATTCTTCGGTCCGCGCCGGCCGTACGAAGGGCAGTTCGGGTTGTATGAGACGCACATGCAGGCGCGCGCCGATCAGGTGGACGCCGATTCGGTCATCAGCGCGCTGGGCCACGAATGGACGCTGCTGGAGACCTCGATCAAGCCCTATCCGGTGTGCCATTTCATCCATGGCTGCGCCGAAGCGGCGCTGCGCCTCCAGGCCCGGATCCAAGACGCGGGCCGTATCCGTTCGGTGGAATGCGAGCTGCCCGCCGCCACGCTGCCGATCGTTGCCGAGCCGGCGCATATCAAGACGCGGCCGCGCAGCGATTACGACGCCAAATTCAGCGTGCAGTTCGTCGTGGCTGCCTGCCTGGCGCTGGGCCGCTTCACGCTGCAGGAGCTTGCAACTGCGCGGCTGGCGGACCCGGCGCTGCTGTCTCTGGCCGGGCGCACCACGTGCCGCGCTCAGGAAGTCACGGCGTTTCCGAAGTATTTCTCGGGCGCGGTGACGGTGACGTTGCATGACGGCACGCAGATGCGCGAAGAGGTGCCCGTCAACCTGGGCAGCGGCGACCGCGCGCTGGCGCAAGCCGACATCGTGGAGAAGTTCAGGGCCAATGCCGGCCTGACGCTGCCGCAGGTTCGCACCACGCTGATCCTGGACGCCTTCTTGTCCGCGGAACCGTCCACGCCGGTGCGTGACCTGACCAAGCTGTTGGGCTGAGACGGGCGGGGCCATCGGCGGGATGGGCAAGGATGGCTGGCCGCAGTATGCTAGCCAGCCGTTCGCCGCCGGCTCCCGGCCACCGGGGCAGCCCGTCGGTTGGCCCAACCAGAAGATGTCATGCCATGGACATGCGCCAACTGCGCTATTTTGTGACGGTTGCCGAGGAGCTCAGCTTCCGGCGGGCCGCCGACAGACTGAACATCTCCCAGCCGCCCCTGTCGCAGCACGTCAAGTCGCTGGAAGACGAAATGGGCGTGCAGCTCTTTCAGCGCACGCGCCGCGAGGTCCGGCTCACGCCAGCCGGGCAAGCCTTTCTGCGCGAGACGCGCATCCTCCTGGACCAGATGCGAACCGCCGTCAATGCGGCCGTTCGGGCGGGCAATGACGACGCCGGCGTGCTGCGGGTGGGGGTGGCGACCTCCGCGCTGTTCCACCTGGTTTCCGTGATCCAGCGTCTGGTGGCGGCGCAGTTTCCGGGCGTCACGCTATCGCTGGTGGACATGGTGTCGGCCGAACAGGTGAGGGCGGTGTCGCTGGGCCTGCTGGACGTGGGCGTCGTGCATGCCCGGCCCGAACGCACCGAGGTCCGGCGCCAGCTCATCCATCGCGAGCCGCTCGTGGCCGTGCTGCCGAGCCGGCATCCGCTGGCCCAGAAAGAGGGCTTCCAGCTATCGATGCTGTCGGACGAACCCATGGTCGCGTTGCATCGCGAACACGGTCCCGCCATCTACGACGCCATCGTCGCCTGCTGCCACGAGGCCGGCTTCAGCCCTGACATCCGGCACATGGCGCGAAGCCCGCTCACGATTTTCCAGATGGTGCGGCTTGGGCTTGGCATATCCATCGCGCCGGCGTCTTACGCGACCACGGGGTTTGCGGGTGTCGTGTTCCGCGAACTGCCAGAGAGCGCCGGGCAGGTATGCATGGAATTGATCTGGAGCGACAAGCACGCCAGCGATCTCACGCGGCGCGTGGTGGGCCATCTGGCCAAGCGCATGGCGCTGGATGCCTGAGGCCGGCGCGGTCAGCGCGCGCGGATCGGCGCTTCCAACAGTGCAAGCAGCGCCGAGGCGTCTTGCAGGTGATCCAATTCCTCGACCCTGCTGACGATTTCCCGCGCGCGGGATTCGTCAATGACTTCGGCGGCGATCAGGTGGAATTTGGCGACGACGTCTTCGTGGGATAGCGGGTCTTCCGGGCTGCCGCGCCGATGCAGGATGTCGCGCCGCAGGGCGGCGCCGCCGCGGGTATGGACTTCCAGGCGCGCGGCGTGGCGAAAGGCAGGCCCCATGGCGTCGATCTGCGGGTCGGCGTAAGCTTCCATCCGGCTGATGAGCGCAAGCAGGCGCGGATCGTTCAGCCGGTCCTCGCGGTACTGCGCAACAAAGGCCTCGTCGTCGATGGCGATGACCGCCAGGCCGAAAAACAGGTTCATCTGCGCCGCCGTGACGCCCTGGGCCCGATAGGGCCAGGCGCAATGCACGTGCGTCATGGCGCTGACGCCGACGCGGATCCGCGCGATGTCGTCGGCCGTCAGGCGGTTTTCGCGACAGATGGCGCGCAGCGCGTCCTGGGCGGCATGGATGCTGGTGACGGAGGCATAGGGCTTGTAGCCCACCTTGCCGGCTTCCCAGTTCACGCCCAGCCCGTCGGTCAGGCGGACCGGATCCGGCGCGCCGGAATAGGTGGCCAGGAATCCGCCGTAGTCGGCTTCCAGGACATTAGTGATGCCGGTAAAGCCGCGCCGGGCGAGCAGGGCGGCCATCACCCCGCCTTGCGCGGCGCGGCCGGCGTGCAGGCGTTTGACCATGGCGCCTTCCTGCGCGGCCATCAGGCCGGACGCCTGCGAACCGGCGATGCCGTACGCGTGCAGCGTCTGGCCGGCATCCAGTTCCAGCATGCGGGCCGCTGCGGCGGCCGCGACGAAACAGCCGGAGGTGCCTTGCGGGTGAAAGCCGCGAAAGAACAACTGCATCGTCGCGGCGTTGCCGACCCGTGTGCCGATTTCATAGCCCGCGGTCAGGGCGGCAAGCCAGTCGCGGCCTGACCGTGGCCCCGCCTGGCCGGCCAGCGCGGCGATGGCCGGCAGCGCCAGCGAGCCGGGGTGGACGATGGACTCCTTGTGGATGTCGTCCAGCTCGAAGGCGTGGCCCGCCGTGGCATTGACCAGCGCCGCATTGCCCGCGCTGGTGCGCTCGCCGGCCCCAAACACGATGGCGGCAGGCCTACAGCCGTCTTCTAGCGCCATGGTGAGCACATGGCGCGTCCACGGCAGCGACATGCCGAACAGGCAGCAACCGATGCTGTCGATCAGGCTGGTTTTCATGCGCGCGATGACCGATGGGGGAATCGCGTCGTATTGAAGACCGCTGGCGAAGGCCGCCAAGGTGCGCGTCGCGCCTGCGGCCGGGTGGGTCTGGTCGGACAGCATGGGCCGGCTCAGACGCGCTCGGGCAGATCGGCCTTGACGCTGCCGTCGATCAGCTTGATGACCGCTGGGTGGTAGTTCTGCGCGAACCCCGCATCGCGCGCGCGGCACATCATGTCGTGCGTGTAGGCGCCGATGCGTGGGCTGAAACCGCCTTCCCGCGCCAGGTCCAGCGCCAGCGAGCAGTCCTTGATGGCGTAGGTCATGGGAAAGGTCTTCTCCGGAAAGTCGTCCCTGGCCAGCGACTTCATGCCATGGTTGCGCAGCACAAAGCTGTCGGCCGAACCCTGCGACAGCAGCGACAACAGCTTTTCGGCATCCATGCCCGCCTGGCGGCCGATGGTGATCGCTTCGGACAGCGCGTTGACCGTCATGAACACCATGTAGTTGTTCAGGATCTTGACGATTTGACCGCTGCCGGCTTCGCCGCAATGCAGCACATCGCTACCCATGCAGTTCAGGTAGGGCGCGACCCGCGCAAAATCCTGCTCGGCGCCGCCCACGCTGATGAACAGCTTGCCGTCGACGGCCGCCTGCTTGGTGCGGGCGACGGGCGCATCGAGAAAGGCGATGCCTTCCGCCGCCAGCCGCGTGGCCAGCGCGCGGGTGCGCGAAACGTTGCTGGTGCTCATGTCGACGATCAGCGACGGCCGGCGGGGCGCCGCCAGGATGGCCTCGCACACCGTCTCGACCTGGTCGATGGCCGGCAGCGAGAGAAAGACGATGTCGGCCTGTTCAGCCACCTGGGCCACGCTGGCGGCGAGTTCGGCGCCGTGCGAAGCGGCTTCGTCGGCCGCGGGCTGCGCCGAGTCGTACGCCACGACCTTGCGGCCGCTTTTGTTCAACAGGTTTGCGCACATGGGGCCGCCCATGACGCCAAGGCCGATGAAACCCAGGATTTCCGGTTCGTTCTGCTTCATGTGATGTCTCCCAGTGGTTCAGGTGCGGGGCGCGGCATTGGCGCCGCGGGCCTTGATGGCCTTGATGACTTTCTCGTACGTCTTGTATTCGTTGGCCTGGAAGGCCGCGAATTCCTGCGGACTGGATCCCACCGGAATGAAGGACAGCGCCTCGAACTTGGCCTTGACCGCGGGGTTCTGCAGCGCCTGCTGCGTCGCGGCATAAACCTTGTCGATCACGGCTTGCGGCGTACCGGCCGGCGCCCAGATCCCGTACCAGCTTGGCATGTCAAAGCCGGCGTATCCGGCCTCGGCCACGGTGGGAATGTCCGGAATGGCCGCGACGCGCTGGCTGCTCGTCACGGCGAGCGCGCGCAGCTTGCCGTCCTTGACGTGCGGGTAGGCCGATGCCATGGGCTCGGTCATCGCCGTGACCTGGCCGCCCATCAGGTCAACCAGCGCCGGCCCGCCGCCGCGGTACGGAATCACCTCCATCTTCACACCGGCCTGCTCGTTGACCAGCTCGCATGCCAGGTGGCCGGCTGCGCCGTAGGCGGCGATGGCCCAGGTCAGCTCGCCGGGCTTGGCTTTCGCGCCCGCCACCAGGTCCTTCAGGCTCTGGTAGGGGCTGTCCTTGCGGACCAGCACAAGCTGAGGCTGCGCGCCAATCTCGGTGATCGGCGCGAAGTCCTTGAGCGCGTCGTAGGTCACCGTGTCCAGCAGCAGCGGGTTGGCGACCTGCAGCGAGGCGTTGAGCAGCAGGGTGTAGCCGTCCGGCTCGGCCTGTTTCACGTAGCGCGCGCCGAGCACGCTGCTGGCGCCGGGCTTGTTCTCGATGATGACAGGCTGGCCCAGCGCTTCCTGCAGCGCCTGGCCCAGCGTGCGCGCGACCGTGTCCACGGAACCGCCGGGCGGAAAGGGCACCACCATGCGGATCGGCTGCGTCGGCCACGCGGCCGCCGCGTGCGCGGTA
>NZ_DIEJ01000259.1:0-21354 GCF_002418565.1 Achromobacter sp. UBA5777
CGCTGCCGCAGGGCATCGCGCTGCCCGGCCCGACGGGCGAGACCAACACCTATATGGTCGAGCCGCGAGGCGCCGTGTACTGCGTGGCCGCCACCGAGGCCGGCGCGCGGGCGCAGTGGTCCGTCGCCCGTCTGACCGGCAACCATGCGTGGTTTGCAGACACGCCGGCCGCGCAGGCGCTGCTGGCGACGCTGGATGCCGATCAGCAGGGCCAGGCCGNNGAGGCCGACTACCAGGCCGTGCTGTTCGAAGGCGACGGCGACGCGCTCAAGGCGCTGAACCAGCGCATCGCGCGGCGTCCCGGCCCCATCCTGGCGGTGCACGGCCTGACTTCCGACGCCTTGGCGGCGGGCGCCAGCTACGTGCCGGAACGCCTCCTGACCGAGCGTTCCGTCAGCGTCAACACGGCGGCTGCGGGCGGCAACGCCAGCCTCATGACCATCGGTTAAGCGTGACCAGGGGTAACCCTCGGGAATCTGAGGGTTATCTCCAATATCGGGCTAGGTTGCACTGGAACGAAAATCCGGTCGCACCTCTGGCCTGACTGCCGCAATCCGGCATTCAGGCTCTGCAGAAAATGCATGCGCGGGACCCGGATATCACTGGGCCCGCGGTAGTAAAAAACCAAAAGCCTGGCTAAAAGCTCAGGTATAACAAGGCCTTAGTCCGATATTTCGGAGGATTCCCCATGAAGTTCCGCACCACTTTGAAGCTTCTCGCTGCAAGCATCGCCGCCGCCGGCATGACGGCCGCCGTGCAGGCCGCCGACGTCAAGTTCGGCTTCGCAGCTCCGCTGACCGGTCCGCAATCGCACTACGGCGAGGACATGCAGAATGGCCTGAACCTGGCCCTCGAAGAAGCGAACAAGAAGGGCATCAAGATCGACGGCGAAACGGCCAAGTTCGTGCTGGTTTCGCGCGACGACCAGGCTGATCCGCGCGTGGGCGTGCAGGTTGCCCAGCAGCTCGTCGACCAGGACGTCGTGGGTATCCTGGGCCACTTCAATTCGGGCACCACGATTCCCGCGTCGCGCGTCTACCACGAAGCCGGCCTGCCGCAGATCGCCATGGCGACCTCGCCCGAATACACCAAGCAGGGCTACGAAACCACCTTCCGCATGATGACCAGCGACACCCAGCAGGGCGCCGCGGTCGGCAAGTTCATCGTGCAGAACCTGAAGGCCAAGAAGGTCGCGATCATCGACGACCGCACCGCCTACGGCCAGGGTCTGGCGGACGAAGTCGAGAAGGCCGTCAAGGCCGCCGGCGGCCAGGTCGTGCGCCGCGAATACACCACCGACAAGGCCAACGACTTCACGGCCATCCTGACCAACATCAAGGGTTCCGCGCCTGACGCCATCTTCTACGGCGGCCTGGACGCGCAGTCCGGCCCGATGAAGCGCCAGCTCGCCACGCTGGGCCTGAAGGCCCCGCTGGTGTCCGGCGAAATGACGCGTAGCGACACCTTCATCAAGCTGGCCGGCGACGCCGCCGACGGCACCTACGCCTCGCTGGCCGGCGTGCCGCTGGACAAGATGGCCGCGGGCAAGGACTTCGATCAGAAATACCAGGCCCGCTTCAAGAAGGCCCCTGGCGTGTACGCGCCGTACGCCTACGACGGCGCCTGGAACATGATCACGGCCATCGAAGAGGCCGGTTCCGCCGACCCCGAAAAGTACCTGCCCAAGCTGGCGAAGCTGAACCGCAAGGGCGCGACGAGCGAGCACATTTCCTACGACGATAAGGGCGATCTGAAGGAAATCTCGGTCACCATCTACGAAGTCAAGAACGGCAAGTGGGAGATGGTTGAAACGATGGTCAGCCAGGCTAACTAAGCCGGCTTGAAACCAGGGCGGAGCTGGCCGCGCGCCACGATCCGCCCGCTCTTTTCCGCACGCGCCGTCCGGCGCAGCGGCGCGCGACGCGCGGTCAGGCCTTTGCGCCCTGGCCGCCCCGCGCGATTCTTCCAGGCTTATTCACCGGCCCCTATGGATATCTTCATTCAACAACTGATTAACGGCGTCACGCTCGGCAGCGTGTACGCCCTGGTCGCCCTTGGCTACACCATGGTGTACGGGATCATCGGGCTGATCAACTTCGCGCATGGCGACGTCGTCATGATTGGCGCAATGGCGGCCACCACGGTCGCCATCACGCTGGTGGGCGGCGATCCCGGCGCGTCGGCCTTCGTGGTGCTGGGCGTCGGCCTGCTTGTCTCCGTGCCGCTGTGCATGGCGGTGGGCTGGACGGCCGAACGCGTGGCCTACCGGCCGCTGCGCCGCGCGCCGCGTCTGGCTGCGCTGATCACCGCGATCGGCGTGTCCATCATCCTGCAGAACGTCGCGATGATGGCCTGGGGCCGCAACTACCTGAACTTCCCGCAGGTGCTGTCGCCGCAAGTGTTCGAGTTTGCCGGCGCGCGCATGAGCTCACTGCAGATCGCCATCGTGGTGATTGCGGCGCTGATCATGGGCGGACTGCTGGCGGTCGTGCACAAGACCCGGCTCGGCACCGCGATGCGCGCCACCGCGCAGAACCGCGAGGTCGCGGGCCTGATGGGCGTGAACATCAATACCGTGATCTCGGCCGCCTTCCTGATCGGCTCGGCGCTCGCCGCCGTGGCCGGCATGATGGTCGCCACGTATTACGGCGTGTCGCAATACACGATGGGCTTCATGCTGGGCCTGAAGGCCTTCACCGCCGCGGTGCTGGGCGGCATCGGCAACCTGGTGGGCGCGATGGCCGGCGGTCTGCTGTTGGGCATCATCGAGTCGCTGGGCGCGGGCTACATCGGCGACCTGACGGGCGGCTTCCTCGGCAGCCATTACCAGGACGTGTTCGCGTTCTTCGTGCTTGTGATGGTGTTGATCTTCCGTCCCTCGGGTCTGCTGGGTGAACGGGTGGGGGATCGCGCATGAGCACGCATCTGAAGAAAAGCGGGTTATCCACCCGCACGCTGATCGGCATCGCGCTGATCGGCGTCGTGCTGGCGGTGCTGCCGTTCGTGATCGGCATGGCCGGGCAAAGCTGGGTCCGCATCCTGAACTTTGCGCTGCTGTACGTGATGCTGGCGCTTGGCCTGAACATCGTGGTGGGCTTTGCGGGTCTGCTGGACCTGGGCTACATCGCGTTCTACGCGGTGGGCGCCTACACCTGGGCATTGCTTGCGTCGCCGCATTTCGGGCTGCACCTGCCGTTCTGGGCGATCCTGCCGATCGCGCTGGCGGTGGCATGCCTGTTTGGCGTGCTGCTGGGGGCGCCGACATTGAAGTTGCGAGGCGATTACCTGGCCATCGTCACGTTGGGGTTCGGCGAGATCATCCGCATCTTCCTGAACAACCTGAACGCGCCCATCAACATCACCAACGGGCCGCAGGGCATCAACCGCATCGACACGTTCAAGGTTGGCGAGTTTGCGTTCGGACGTACCCAGAACCTGCTGGGCATCCGCTTTACGGGGCCGGAAAAGTACTACTACCTGCTGCTCGCGCTGACGCTGATCATCATCGTGGTCTGCGTGCGCCTGCAGAATTCCCGCATCGGCCGTGCGTGGGAAGCCATTCGCGAAGATGAAATCGCCGCCAAGGCGATGGGCATCAACACCCGCAACATCAAGCTGCTGGCCTTCGCGATGGGCGCGTCGTTCGGCGGCGTGGCCGGCGCGCTGTTCGCCTCGATGCAGGGATTCGTCAGCCCCGAAAGCTTCTCGCTCATGGAATCCATTTCGATCCTGTGCATGGTGGTGCTGGGTGGCATGGGCCACATCCCAGGCGTCATTCTTGGCGCGCTAATTCTGGCGGCATTGCCGGAATTCCTGCGCGCGGTCGTGGAGCCTGTTCAGCACATGCTGTTTGGCGCAGTGGTCCTGGATCCGGAAGGCATCCGCATGCTGCTGTTCGGCCTGGCCATGGTGTGCGTGATGCTGTTCCGTCCGGCGGGCCTGTGGCCGTCGGCGGTGCGCAAGCGCGAACTGGCGACCAAGACGCAAGGAGGCGCGGCATGAACAAACTGCTGCAAGCCCAAGGACTGGGCAAGCGCTTCGGCGGCCTGCAAGCCTTGTCGGAAGTCAGTTTCGATATCGAACAGGGCGAGATCTACGGCCTGATCGGCCCGAACGGCGCGGGCAAGACCACGCTGTTCAACGTGCTGACGGGCCTCTACATCCCCGAGGAAGGCACCTGCACGTTCAACGGCGAATCCATGTCGGGCAAGAAGCCGCACGAGGTCGCCTACGCGGGCCTGGCGCGCACCTTCCAGAACATCCGCCTGTTCGCCAACCTGAGCGCGATCGAAAACGTGATGATCGGCCGCCACATGCGCACCCGCGCCGGCGTGCTGGGCGCGGTGCTGCGCACGCGTGCCACGCGTGCCGAAGAGGCCGCCATCGAGGCGCGCGCTCAGGAACTGCTGGACTACGTCGGCATCGGGCATCGCGCCAACGACGTCGCGCGGTCGCTGCCGTATGGCGACCAGCGGCGTCTGGAGATCGCGCGTGCGCTGGCGACGGATCCCAAGTTGCTGGCGCTGGACGAACCCGCCGCGGGCATGAACGCGTCCGAAACGGTAGTGCTGCGCAAGCTGGTCGAAAAGATTCGCGCGGACGGCGTCACCGTGCTGCTGATCGAACACGACATGAAGCTCGTCATGGGCCTGTGCGATCGCGTGCTGGTGCTGGAGTACGGGAAAGTGCTGGCGATGGGCAAACCCGCCCAGGTGCAGCGCGATCCCAAGGTCATTGAAGCGTATCTGGGCGCGGGCGCCGCGCAGGATCCGCTGATCCACAACGAGGGCCAGGCAACATGACGGCATCCCAACCCCTGCTCGAGCTGCGGGGCCTGCAAGTGTCCTACGGCGGCATCCGTGCAGTGCGCGGCATTGACCTGCGCGTGGACGAAGGCGAACTGGTCTGCCTGATCGGCGCCAACGGCGCGGGCAAGAGCACGACACTGCGCGCCATTTGCGGACTGGTGCCGCTGGCCGGCGGCGAAGTCGTCTACGCCGGCCAATCCATCGGCGGCCAGAAGTCGCATGAGCTGGTCCGCAAGGGCCTCGTCATGGTGCCCGAAGGCCGCGGCATCTTCGGGCAGCTGACCATCGAAGAGAACCTTGCGATGGGCGGCTACATCCGCCGAGACGCGGCCCAGATCCGCCAGGATACGGATCGCGTTTTCACCTTGTTCCCTCGCCTGGCCGAACGCCGCAAGCAGGCCGCCGGCACGCTGTCGGGCGGCGAGCAGCAGATGGTGGCGATGGGCCGCGCGATGATCGCGCGTCCCAAGCTGCTGCTGCTGGACGAGCCGTCGATGGGCTTGGCGCCCTTGATGGTGGAAAAGGTGTTCGAAGTGGTGCGCACCATCGCCAGCGAAGGCGTGACGATCCTGCTCATCGAGCAGAACGCGCGCCTGGCCCTGGAAAACAGCCATCGCGGCTACGTGATGGAGTCGGGCGAGATCACCTTGTCCGGTCCCGCGCGCGACATGCTGCACGATCCCAAGGTGCGCGCGGCGTACCTGGGCGAGGTGGAGTAATCCGCCCGAACGCAAGGCGGCGTTGCCGCCTTGCGTTCTTGCTGCTTCAGGCCTGCACCGGTTCACGGTCCACGGCCGCGACCACCCCGGCGCCGATCAGCGCGTCGATCTCTTCCTTGCCGTACCCGAATTCCCCCAGGATCGCGATGGAGTCCTCGCCCAGCCGCGGCGCGGCGCGATGGTAGCGGGCAGGGGTGGCCGACAGTTTTACGGGCATGCCCACGGTGCGGACCTTGCCGGCCACCGGATGATCCTGTTCCACCACCATTTCACGCGCCAGCGTCTGCGGGTGCGATAGCGCCTGCGCGATCGAGTGCACAGGGCCCGCCGGAACACCCGCGTCGTCGAAGATGTCCAGCCATTCCTGCGCATCACGGGTCTTGAGGATGGCGGAGATTTCCTCCACCAATTCATCGCGGTTCTGCATGCGGTCGCGGTTGCGGGCAAAGCGCGGATCTTCCGCCCACTCGGGCCGCCCGAGCGCCTGCGCGATGCGCTGCCAGTTCTTTTCGTTGGCGCCGCCGATGATGATCCAGTCCGTGCGGGTGGGAAACGCCTGGTACGGCGCGCTCAGGACATGCGCCGATCCCGTGGGACCGGGCGAGACGCCGCTGCCGAAATAGATGGCGGCGTGCCAGTAGAGCTGCTGCAGGCTGGCTTCCAGCAGCGAGGTCTCGACGATCTGGCCTTCGCCAGTGCGCTGCTTGTGCTGGTACGCGGCCAGCACGCCGAAGGCCGCCAGCAGGCCCGCGTTGATGTCGGCCACCGAATTGCCCGTGCGCAGCGGCGGGCCGCCAGGCTCACCGGTGATGGCCATCAAGCCTGAAAACCCCTGCGCCACGAGATCGAAGCCGCCTTTATCCGCAAAGGGGCCTGTCGTGCCGTAGCCGGACACGGCGCAATAAATCAGGCCCGGGTTCTCCTTGCGCAGGGTCTCGTAGCCCAGGCCCAGCTTCTCCATCGTGCCCTTGCGGAAGTTCTCGGTCACCACGTCGGCGTCGCGGATCATGCGCAACAGGACCTTCTTGCCTTCCGGATGTTTGAGGTCCAGCGCGATGGCGCGCTTGTTGCGGTTGAGCATCAGGTAGGGCGCCGAGATGCCGTTGATCTGCGGGTCGCGGTACTGGCGCGAATCGTCGCCGCCGTCGATCTTTTCGACCTTGATGACGTCGGCCCCCAAGTCGGCCAGCATCATGCCGCAGGTGGGCCCAGCCATGATCTGGGACAGCTCGATGACGCGCATGCCGGCAAGCGCGCCGGCAGGGGCGGTGGAGGTGGGGGAGCGGCCGGAGCCGCGGGTGTCGTTGTGCATGCGGGTTCCTCGATCTCTTGTTCAGCGGCCGGTGAATTGCGGCTTGGCCTTGGCCAGAAAGGCGCGATAGCCCGCGCGGAAATCCTCGGTGTCGAAGCAGTCGAAGGCTTCGTCGCGGTCGGCGTCGGTCAGCGTCTTGCCCTGCACCAGATTGCGCACGAACTTTTTGTGCCAGCGGGCCACCAGCGGCGCGCCGTCGGCGATCCGGCGCGCGGCCGCCTGCGCTTCGTCGGCTACCTTGTCGTCCGCCACCACACGCGTGACGACGCCCAGGCGCAAGGCTTCGGCGGCATCGAAGATGTTGCCTTCCAGCAGCACCTGCAGCGCCACGGTCGGGCCGACCAGCCGAACCAGCGGGGCCAGCTCCGAGTACGACATCACCAGGCCCAGGTTCTTGATGGGCACGCCGAACCGCGAGCTTTCGCCGCAGATGCGCAGGTCAGCCAGGCTGGCGATTTCCAGCCCGCCGCCCACGCAGATGCCATGGATCTGCGCAACCACGGGATGACGGCAGCCGCCGATCGCCTCGATCGTGCGGCGCATGACGGCGCCGTACTCCACCGCCTGGCGCTTGTTGCTGCGCGCGGTCTCGAATTCGCCGATGTCGTTGCCGGGCGAAAACGCCTTCTCGCCCGCGCCGCGCAGCAGCACGCAGCGCACGCCGTCGTCGCGGTCCAGTTCAAGAAACGTGTCGCCCAGCAGCCGCCAACTGTCGATGGTGAACGCGTTGAGCTTTTCGGGCCGGTTCAGCACCACGGTCGCGATGTCGCCGTTGCGCTCGAGCAGGATGGGGGTAGCGGTAGCAGTCATGAAGTTCCTTTTGCATGCGCGGGGCGGGCCCCGCCGGATGGATCGGGTCAGCGTCGGGGTTTATTGCTTCTTCAGGCCCAGGCTCGCGGTGAGCTTGCCGTACTTGCTCCATTCGTCCCGCACGTAGGACGCGAAGGCCGCGGGGGTTTGCGGTCCGCCGCCCAGCTCCATGCCCTGGTCGGCCAACTTGGCGGCGATCTCGGGGTCCGCGAGCGTCTGAGCGAGTGCCCGATCCAGCTTGTCCATGATCGGACGGGGCAGTTGGGCGGGCGCGAGGACGGCGTACCACTGCACGACGTCCAGACCCTTGATGCCGGATTCGGCCAGCGTCGGCACGTCGGGCAGCCGCTTGCTTCGTTCAGGGCTGGTCACGGCCAGCGGGCGCAGCTTGCCGGCCTGGATCTGATTGATCGCGCCGGGCAGCGTGTCGAAGTTCAGGTCTACGTTGCCGCCGAGCAGATCGGTCATGGCCTGGCCGCTGCCTTTGTAGGGCACGTGCTCCATGGACACGCCGGCAATCTGCGAAAACCGCGCGGCGCTCAGGTGCTGCGGACTGCCCATGCCGGATGAGGCATACAGCAGTTGCTTGGGCTTGGCGCGGGCGTCGTCCACCAGGTTCTGCACGGTGGTGTAGGCGTGCTTGGTGGGGTTCACGACCAGCACGTTGGGCACCGACCCGATATACCGCACCGCCGTGAAATCCTTGTTGGGGTCGATGTTGGACTGCACGACATAGGGGGCGGCGACAGTGGATTGCATGTTGGCCAGGAGCAGCGTGTAGCCGTCCGCGTCGGCCTTCACCACGTAATCGGCCGCGATCAGGCCGGAGGCGCCCGGCTTGTTCTCGACCACGACCTGCTGCCCGAGCAGGGTGGACAGGCGCGCGGAAAGGATCCGGGCCGACACGTCGGTGCCGCCGCCCGGGACGAAACCGACGACCAGGCGAATGGGACGTTCCGGCCATTTCGAATAGTCCTGCGCCAGGGCGGGGCTGGCCGCCGACAGTCCGGCGGACAGCATCAATACGCCGATCCAGGCGTGAGCATGCTTTTTCATAGGGTCTCCTTTGGTGGATGAGGCCTGCCCAGGGGCTGCTTGCTCTATGATTTGGGTCAGGTTGGTATGCCGTTGGTGTTTGGTATACCAGATACAAAAATAGTCGAAGTCGCGAGCATGAACAACCCATGGCTAACCCTGAACCCCTGATTGCCGAAGTGTCCGTCCCCGATTTGGCCATTCACCATCCCACCTTGCCGGCGGTCGTGGCGGAGCGGCTACGCCAATTGATCATCGATGGCACCCTGAAGCCGGGCACCTGGCTGAATGAACGAGACCTGTGCGATCAACTGAAGATTTCCCGCACGCCGCTGCGCGAGGCGTACCGCATGCTGGCCTCGGATGGCCTCGTGACCCTGCAGCCCAAGCGCGGGGCGATGGTGATCGAACTGTCCGCCGAAGACATCGAAAATATCTTCGACGTGCTGTCCGTGCTGGAAGGGCTGGCAGTGCGTAGCGCAGCCGAGCGCGCGTCCGAGGCGGAGCTTGCCCAGATCGCGCGTCTGCATGCGCAGATGCTTGAAAACTATGAGAAACGCGATATCCGCGCGTACTTCGCGGCCAGCATGGGCACGCACATCGCAATCAACCGCGCCGCGCACAATCCGGCGTTGTCACATTCCTACGACCGGTTGAACCTGCAGGTGCAGGCCCTGCGCTACAAGTCCAATTTCGACCTGGATGAATGGACGACGGCGGTGGCCGACCACGAGGCCTTCGTGCAGGCCCTGTTGGCGCGCGATGGCGATCGCGCCGAAGCGCTGATTCGCAAGCATGTCGGCGGCAAGAAAGCCTACAACCTGCGCGGCCGGTCCGGGAACGGCGTGGCCTGATGGCATGGCGGCTGGCGCCGCCATGCGGTGGGGAATCAGGCGGGCTGCGCGACTACGCGCTTTCTGCCGATCATCAAGGCCAGCACGGCGGCGATGATGCCCGTCGCGCCTGACACCACGAAAGCCATCAGGTAATTGCCCTGTGCCTCGCGCAGCGCGCCCGCCATCCAGGCGGCGCTGGCCGCGCCCATCTGGTGACCCGCCACGATCCACCCGAAGACGATCGAGGCGTCGCGTTCGCCGAACGCTTCCGTCGTCAGGCGCAGCGTCGGCGGCACCGTGGCGATCCAGTCCAGGCCGAAGAAGATCGCGAAGATCGACAGGCTGTAGAACGAAAAATCGGAGTGGGGCAGGTACATCAGCGACAGGCCGCGCAAGGCGTAGTAGACGAAGAGCAGCTTGCGCGGGTCGTAGCGGTCGGTCAGCCACCCGGATGCGGTGGTGCCGAGCAGGTCAAAGATGCCCATCATGGCCAGCAACCCGGCTGCCTGCACCTCGGGCATGCCGTGATCGCCGCACAGCGCGATCAGGTGCGTGCCGACCAGACCGTTCGTCGTGAAGCCGCACACGAAAAACGTGGCGAACAGGTACCAGAACGTGCGGGTCTTGGCCGCCCGGGCCAGCGTGCCGAACGTGGCGGCCACCATGCCGGTGCGCGGCGCAGACGAACGCTGCATTAGCTTCGGTATTAACATGGGTGACTATCACCTTAATCGTCAGCAGGGCGAAACCTGGCTACGTGTGAAAGGTGAGAAAGTGCTGAACGTGAAAGAAATGATGCTCTCCGGCCAGCATAACTACACTAATGCCCTGGCGGCGCTGGCGCTGGCGGATGCTGTTGGCCTGCCGCGATCTTCAAGCCTGAAGGCGCTCACCACCTTTACCGGCCTGGCGCACCGCTTCCAGCTGGCGCTGGAGCACAACGGCGTACGCTGGATTAATGATTCCAAAGCGACCAACGTGGGTAGCACCGAGGCGGCACTGAACGGTTTGCACGTTGATGGCACGCTATACCTGCTGCTGGGCGGCGACGGTAAATCGGCTGACTTCTCCTCGCTGAAGCAGTACCTCAACGGTGATAACGTGCGCCTGTATTGCTTTGGCCGCGATGGCAGCGAGCTGGCGGCGTTGCGTCCTGAAGTCGCCGAGCAAACCGAGACCATGGAGCAGGCGATGCGCCTCATCGCCCCACGCGTGAAGCCCGGCGATATGGTACTGCTCTCGCCAGCCTGTGCCAGCCTCGATCAATTCAAGAGTTTCGAACAGCGGGGTGATGTCTTTACCCGCCTGGCGAAGGAGTTAGGCTGATGCGTTTATCTCTCCCTCGCCTGAAAATGCCGCGCCTGCCAGGATTTGGTATCCTGGTATGGCTGTTTACGGCGCTGAAAGGCTGGGTGATGGCTTCCCGGGATAAAGATTCCGATAGCCTGATCATGTACGACCGCACGCTGTTCTGGCTCACGCTGGGGCTGGCAGCGATCGGCTTTATTATGGTCACCTCGGCGTCAATGCCTGTCGGACAGCGTCTGGCAAACGACCCGTTCCTGTTTGCCAAGCGTGACGGGCTGTACATCATTCTCGCGTTCTGCCTGGCAATGATCACCTTACGCCTGCCGATGTCGTTCTGGCAGCGGCACAGTACAGCCATGCTCATCGCCTCAATCATCATGCTGTTGATCGTTCTGGTTGTCGGGAGCTCCGTTAACGGGGCATCACGCTGGATTGCCTTTGGGCCACTGCGTATCCAGCCCGCGGAGTTCACCAAACTGTCGTTGTTCTGCTACCTGGCTAACTACCTGGTGCGTAAAGTTGACGAAGTTCGTAACAACCTTCGTGGCTTCTTAAAACCGATGGGCGTGATTCTGGTCCTCGCGATCCTGCTGCTGGCGCAGCCCGACCTCGGTACGGTAGTCGTACTGTTTGTCACTACGCTGGCGATGCTGTTCCTGGCGGGCGCAAAACTGTGGCAGTTCATTGCCATCATCGGGATGGGGATTTCGGCGGTGGTGCTGCTGATCCTCGCCGAGCCCTACCGTATCCGCCGTGTGACCTCGTTCTGGAACCCATGGGAAGATCCGTTCGGCAGCGGTT
This sequence comes from Achromobacter sp. UBA5777, assembly GCF_002418565.1. Taxonomy (NCBI): domain Bacteria; kingdom Pseudomonadati; phylum Pseudomonadota; class Betaproteobacteria; order Burkholderiales; family Alcaligenaceae; genus Achromobacter; species Achromobacter sp. UBA5777. Next base: position 11,630 of record NZ_DIEJ01000259.1, read on the forward strand.
ACCAGCTGACGCAGTCGCTGATGGCGTTTGGCCGCGGCGAAGTCTGGGGTCAAGGCCTGGGCAACTCGGTACAAAAACTGGAGTATTTACCGGAGGCGCACACCGACTTCATCTTCTCCATTATTGGGGAAGAACTGGGTTATATCGGTGTGGTATTGGCGCTATTAATGGTATTCTTCGTCGCTTTCCGCGCCATGTCGATTGGCCGGAAAGCGCTGGAGATCGATCACCGCTTCTCCGGTTTCCTGGCCTGCTCAATTGGTATCTGGTTTAGCTTCCAGGCGCTGGTAAACGTTGGGGCGGCAGCGGGTATGCTGCCGACCAAAGGTCTGACGTTGCCGTTGATCAGTTATGGTGGTTCGAGTCTGCTGATCATGTCGACGGCCATCATGTTTTTGTTACGCATAGATTATGAAACGCGTCTGGAGAAAGCTCAGGCGTTTACACGAGGTTCACGATGAATCAACCGAAGCGGTTAATGGTGATGGCAGGCGGTACCGGTGGACACGTGTTCCCGGGACTGGCGGTTGCGCACCATTTAATGGAACAGGGCTGGCAGGTACGCTGGCTGGGAACCGCAGACCGCATGGAAGCCGATCTGGTACCTAAACACGGTATCGAGATCGACTTTATTCGTATTTCTGGCCTTCGTGGCAAAGGGATCAAGGCGCAGCTGCTGGCGCCGGTGCGCATTTTCAATGCCTGGCGTCAGGCGCGCGCCATTATGAAGCGTTTTAAGCCTGACGTCGTTCTGGGCATGGGCGGTTACGTTTCCGGTCCGGGCGGACTGGCGGCGTGGTCACTGGGCATCCCCGTTGTTCTGCATGAGCAGAACGGTATTGCCGGGTTGACCAACAAATGGCTGGCAAAAATCGCCACCAAAGTTATGCAGGCCTTCCCCGGGGCATTCCCGAAAGCGGATGTCGTAGGGAATCCGGTACGTGTGGACGTGCTGGCGCTGCCGCTGCCAGATACGCGTCTGGCGGGTCGCGAAGGGCCGGTGCGCGTGCTGGTCGTCGGCGGTTCCCAGGGCGCACGTATTTTAAACCAGACGATGCCGCAGGTTGCGGCAAAACTGGGTGATGCGGTGACCATCTGGCACCAGAGCGGGAAGGGCGCTCAGCAGACCGTTGAGCAGGCCTACGTGCAGGAAGGTCAGCCGCAGCATAAAGTGACTGAATTTATTGATGATATGGCCGCAGCCTATGCCTGGGCCGATGTTGTGGTCTGTCGCTCGGGCGCGCTGACGGTGAGCGAAATCGCCGCCGCCGGTTTACCGGCGCTGTTTGTGCCGTTCCAGCACAAAGACCGACAGCAGTACTGGAATGCGCTGCCGCTTGAGAAAGCGGGCGCAGCGAAGATTTTTGAGCAGCCACAATTTACCGCTGATGCGGTCGCCACTACCCTGGCGGGCTGGAACCGGGATGTATTACTGGAGATGGCGCAACGCGCACGCGCGACCGCTATCCCGGATGCAACGGAACGGGTGGCAAAAGAAGTGAGCCTGGCAGCCCAGGCATAATTCTCGCAGTGCGTGTTGCGCTGCACGATTTTTTTGAAGTAGTCGATGGCGTTTAGAGAATGAATACACAACAACTGGCAAAACTGCGTTCTATCGTGCCCGAGATGCGTCGCGTCCGGCACATTCACTTTGTCGGCATCGGTGGTGCTGGCATGGGCGGTATTGCCGAAGTGTTAGCTAACGAAGGCTATCAGATCAGCGGGTCTGACCTGGCGCCAAACCCTGTTACGCAGCAGCTGGCGTCGCTGGGGGCGACTATCTATTTCAATCATCGCCCGGAAAACGTGAGCGATGCGAGCGTGGTTGTGGTGTCCAGCGCTATCTCCGCGGATAACCCGGAAATCGTTGCGGCGCATGAGGCGCGCATCCCGGTGATCCGTCGCGCGGAAATGCTGGCGGAACTGATGCGTTTCCGTCACGGCATTGCGGTGGCCGGTACGCACGGTAAAACCACCACAACAGCGATGGTCTCCAGCATTTATGCGGAAGCGGGTCTCGACCCGACGTTCGTTAACGGTGGTCTGGTGAAAGCCGCTGGCGTGCATGCGCGTCTGGGCCACAGCCGTTATCTGATTGCGGAAGCGGATGAGAGCGATGCGTCGTTCCTGCATCTACAGCCGATGGTGGCGATCGTCACCAACATCGAAGCTGACCATATGGACACTTACCAGGGCGACTTCGAGAACTTAAAGCAGACCTTTANNGGCGGCGACTTCGGCAAGCTGAAGAAGACCTTCGTCGAGTTCCTGCACAACCTGCCGTTCTATGGCCGTGCGGTGATGTGCGTGGACGATCCGGTTATTCGCGAGCTGCTGCCGCGCGTCGGGCGTCAAATTACGACCTACGGCTTCAGCGAAGACGCGGATGTACGCGTAGAAGATTACAAGCAGATCGGTGCGCAGGGGCATTTCACCCTCGCGCGTCAGGATAAAGACCTGCTGTATGTCACCCTGAACGCTCCGGGACGTCACAACGCCCTGAATGCGGCAGCGGCGGTGGCTGTTGCGACAGAAGAAGGCATTGACGATGAAGCGATCCTGCGCGCACTGGAGAGCTTCCAGGGGACGGGCCGTCGCCGCGACTTCCTCGGTGAATTCCCGCTGGAGCCGGTAAACGGTAAGCCAGGTTCTGCGATGCTGGTAGACGACTACGGTCACCATCCGACGGAAGTGGACGCAACCATCAAAGCGGCACGCGCGGGTTGGCCGGAAAAGAATCTGGTCATGATCTTCCAGCCGCACCGTTACACGCGTACTCGCGATCTGTATGACGATTTTGCCAACGTCCTTTCGCAGGTCGATACCCTGCTGATGCTGGATGTTTATGCAGCGGGTGAAACTCCGATTCCGGGTGCGGACAGTCGTTCTTTATGTCGTACCATCCGTGGACGCGGTAAAGTGGATCCTATTCTGGTTCCCGACCCGGCGCAGGTGGCTGAAATGCTTGCCCCGGTCCTGACGGGTAACGATCTGATCCTGATTCAGGGCGCGGGAAATATCGGCAAAATCGCCCGTACCTTAGCTGAAATCAAACTGAAGCCGCAAACTCAGGAGGACGAGCGTCATGGCTGATAAGATTGCTGTCCTGTTTGGCGGCACTTCCGCCGAACGCGAGGTTTCTCTGAATTCGGGCGCTGCCGTGCTGGCGGGCCTGCGTGAAGGTGGTGTGGACGCGCATCCGGTTGATCCGAAAGAGGTGGACGTCACGCAGCTGAAAGCGATGGGCTTCGATAAAGCCTTTATCGCGTTGCACGGTCGCGGCGGTGAAGACGGCACGTTGCAGGGGCTGCTGGAGCTGATCGGCATGCCGTACACCGGCAGCGGCGTGATGGCATCCGCCATCTCCATGGATAAACTGCGCAGCAAACTGCTGTGGCAGGGGGCGGACCTGCCCGTTGCGCCATGGGTTGCACTGACGCGTCGTGAATATGAATTGGGTCTGTCGGACAGCGTTAATACACGCATTGCGGCACTGGGCTTACCGATTATTGTGAAGCCGAGCCGTGAAGGGTCGAGCGTGGGAATGTCCAAAGTCGATAAAGCTGTAGATTTGGCTGACGCTTTAGCACTGGCATTTCAACATGATGAAGAAGTTCTGATTGAAAAATGGCTTAGCGGGCCGGAATTTACCGTCGCGATGCTTGGCGAAGAAATTTTACCGTCAATTCGCATCCAACCCGCCGGAGTCTTCTATGATTATGAGGCGAAGTATCTCTCTGATGAGACGCAATATTTCTGCCCAGCGGGTCTTGAAGCAGAGCGTGAGGCCGAATTACAGTCTCTGGTGCTTAAAGCCTGGAATGTGCTGGGATGTCGTGGCTGGGGACGCATTGACGTGATGCTTGACGGTGACGGGCAATTTTATCTGCTGGAAGCAAACACGTCTCCGGGTATGACCAGCCATAGCCTTGTGCCGATGGCGGCGCGTCAGGCGGGAATGAGCTTCTCGCAGTTAGTCGTACGTATTCTGGACCAGGCGGGCTGATATGTCTCAGGCTGCATTGAACACGCGCAACCGCGATGACGAAGAAGAATATTCCTCTTCGCGCCGGAGTAATGGAACGCGTCTTGCAGGGATCATCTTCCTGCTCGGGGTGCTGTGCACCGTGTTTATCAGCGGCTGGATGGTGCTGGGCTGGATGGAAGACGCGCAGAGGTTGCCGCTGTCGAAGCTGGTGGTGACCGGGGAGCGACACTACACGCGTAACGATGACATTCGCCAGTCGATTCTGGCGCTTGGGTCGCCTGGCACCTTTATGACGCAGGACGTCAACATTATCCAGAGTCAGATTGAACGTCTGCCGTGGATAAAACAGGCGAGTGTCAGAAAACAATGGCCAGATGAATTGAAGATTCATCTGGTTGAATATGTGCCGATTGCGCGTTGGAATGATCAGCATATGGTTGACGTAGACGGAAATTCGTTCAGCGTCCCGAGCGATCGTGTCAACAAGCAGAATTTACCGATGTTGTATGGCCCGGAAGGCAGCGAAAACGAAGTATTGCAGGGTTTTCGTGAGATGGGGCAGGTGCTGGCTAAGGATCGCTTTACGTTAAAAGATGCTGCGATGACGGCGCGCCGTTCCTGGCAGTTGACCCTAACGAATGGCATTAAGCTCAATCTTGGCCGCGGCGACACAATGAAACGTCTGGCGCGTTTTGTAGAACTTTACCCGGTTTTACAGCAGCAGGCGCAGACGGATGGCAAACGGATAAGCTACGTTGATTTGCGCTATGACTCAGGCGCAGCAGTCGGTTGGGAGCCGGCTCCGGTCGAGGAACCTAATCAGCAACAAAATCAGGCACAGGTACAGGCAGAACAACAATGATCAAGTCGACGGACAGAAAATTGGTAGTAGGACTGGAGATTGGCACCGCGAAGGTTGCCGCTTTGGTAGGGGAAGTTCTGCCCGACGGTATGGTCAATATCATTGGCGTGGGCAGCTGCCCCTCCCGTGGTATGGATAAAGGTGGGGTAAACGACCTTGAGTCGGTGGTGAAATGCGTTCAGCGCGCCATCGACCAGGCTGAATTGATGGCAGATTGCCAGATTTCCTCTGTCTATCTGGCCCTGTCTGGTAAGCACATCAGCTGCCAGAATGAAATCGGTATGGTGCCGATTTCTGAAGAAGAGGTGACGCAGGAAGACGTTGAGAACGTTGTCCACACGGCGAAATCCGTGCGTGTTCGCGACGAGCACCGTGTGCTGCATGTGATCCCGCAGGAATACGCGATCGACTACCAGGAAGGCATCAAGAATCCGGTCGGTCTCTCGGGCGTGCGTATGCAGGCAAAAGTGCACCTGATCACATGTCACAACGATATGGCGAAGAACATTGTAAAAGCCGTTGAACGTTGTGGCCTGAAAGTTGACCAACTCATTTTCGCCGGTCTTGCCGCGAGCTATTCCGTGCTGACCGAAGACGAACGTGAACTGGGCGTCTGTGTGGTCGATATTGGTGGTGGTACAATGGACATGGCCGTCTATACCGGCGGTGCGTTACGCCACACCAAAGTGATCCCGTACGCCGGGAATGTGGTGACCAGCGATATCGCTTACGCCTTTGGTACGCCACCGAGCGATGCAGAGGCGATTAAAGTGCGCCATGGTTGCGCGCTGGGCTCTATCGTCGGCAAAGACGAGAGCGTTGAAGTGCCGAGCGTAGGCGGGCGACCGCCGCGCAGCCTGCAACGCCAGACGCTGGCAGAGGTGATTGAGCCGCGTTATACCGAGCTGCTCAACCTGGTCAACGAAGAGATTTTGCAGTTACAGGAACAGCTTCGCCAGCAGGGTGTGAAACATCATCTCGCGGCGGGGATTGTATTAACCGGCGGGGCAGCGCAAATTGAAGGTCTTGCGGCCTGCGCTCAGCGCGTGTTCCATACGCAGGTGCGTATTGGTGCGCCGCTGAATATTACCGGTTTAACGGATTACGCTCAGGAGCCGTATTACTCAACGGCCGTGGGCCTGCTGCACTACGGGAAAGAATCCCATTTGAGTGGTGAAGCAGAAGTGGAAAAACGCGTCTCGGTGGGGTCTTGGGTCAAACGACTTAACACCTGGTTGCGAAAAGAGTTTTAATTTTTTTAAGAGACCGGAGAGAATTAGCGGTCTCGGGCGACAGGCACAACGGAGAGAGAGATTATGTTTGAACCTATGGAATTAACCAACGACGCGGTGATTAAAGTCATCGGCGTCGGTGGCGGCGGCGGTAACGCCGTAGAGCACATGGTGCGCGAGCGCATCGAAGGTGTTGAATTCTTCGCGGTGAACACCGATGCGCAGGCGCTGCGTAAAACGGCTGTTGGCCAGACGATTCAGATCGGTGGTGGCATCACCAAAGGTCTGGGAGCAGGGGCTAACCCGGAAGTGGGCCGCAACGCGGCTGAAGAAGATCGTGAAGCGCTGCGCGCTGCACTGGACGGTGCAGACATGGTCTTCATCGCAGCGGGTATGGGCGGCGGTACAGGTACCGGTGCAGCACCCGTTGTGGCGGAAGTCGCTAAAGATTTAGGTATTCTGACCGTTGCTGTCGTGACCAAGCCTTTCAACTTTGAAGGTAAGAAGCGTATGGCTTTCGCGGAGCAGGGTATCACCGAGCTGTCCAAGCACGTGGACTCTCTGATTACCATCCCGAACGACAAGCTGCTGAAAGTGCTGGGTCGCGGTATCTCTCTGCTGGACGCCTTTGGCGCGGCAAACGACGTGCTGAAAGGCGCGGTTCAGGGTATTGCTGAACTGATTACCCGTCCAGGTCTGATGAACGTTGACTTTGCAGACGTTCGCACCGTGATGTCCGAGATGGGCTACGCGATGATGGGCTCTGGCGTGGCGAGCGGCGAAGACCGTGCGGAAGAAGCCGCTGAAATGGCGATCTCTTCTCCACTGCTGGAAGATATCGATCTGTCTGGTGCGCGCGGCGTGCTGGTCAACATTACCGCTGGCTTTGACCTGCGTCTGGATGAGTTCGAAACCGTGGGTAACACCATCCGTGCGTTCGCCTCTGACAACGCGACCGTTGTTATCGGTACGTCCCTTGATCCGGAAATGAACGACGAACTGCGTGTGACCGTTGTGGCCACCGGTATCGGTATGGACAAGCGTCCTGAGATCACCCTGGTGACCAACAAACAGACTCAGCAGCCGGTTATGGATCGTTACCAGCAGCACGGTATGGCGCCTCTGACTCAGGAGCAAAAACCCGCTGCGAAAGTGGTGAACGACCCAACTCCACAAACGGCAAAAGAGCCAGATTATCTGGATATCCCGGCGTTCCTGCGTAAGCAAGCTGACTAAGAATTGGCTGGAATTTGGGGATTTGCGCTCTTTGTGCTAAACTGGCCCACCGTTAGTGATATACACTCTCGGTTGGATAGTTAATTTGGCGAGATTATACGATGATCAAACAAAGGACACTTAAACGTATCGTTCAGGCGACGGGTGTCGGTTTACATACCGGCAAGAAAGTCACACTGACGTTACGCCCTGCGCCGGCCAATACCGGGGTCATCTATCGTCGCACCGACTTGAATCCACCGGTAGATTTTCCGGCCGATGCCAAATCTGTGCGTGATACTATGCTCTGTACTTGTCTGGTGAACGAGCATGACGTGCGGATTTCTACCGTAGAGCACCTGAACGCCGCCCTGGCGGGTCTGGGTATCGACAACATTATGGTTGAAGTCGATGCGCCAGAAATCCCGATCATGGACGGGAGTGCTGCTCCGTTCGTTTATTTGTTGCTGGATGCCGGCATCGAAGAACTGAACTGCGCGAAGAAATTTGTTCGCATTAAAGAGACCGTTCGCGTCGAACATGGCGACAAATGGGCTGAATTCAAACCGTACAATGGTTTCTCGTTGGACTTCACCATCGATTTTAACCATCCGGCTATTGACTCCAGCACCCAGCGCTATGCGATGAACTTCTCTGCGGATGCGTTCATGCGTCAGATCAGCCGAGCACGTACCTTCGGCTTTATGCGTGATATCGAATATCTGCAATCCCGCGGCCTGTGCCTGGGCGGCAGCTTCGATTGTGCCATCGTTGTTGACGATTATCGCGTACTGAACGAAGACGGCCTGCGTTTTGAAGATGAATTTGTTCGTCACAAAATGCTGGACGCGATCGGCGACCTCTTCATGTGTGGTCACAACATCATTGGTGCATTTACCGCGTTTAAATCCGGTCATGCACTGAACAACAAACTGTTGCAGGCCGTCCTGGCAAAACAAGAAGCCTGGGAATATGTGACCTTCGAAGACGAAGCTGAACTGCCGCTGGCGTTCAAAGCCCCGACTATGGTCCTGGCGTAACGGTTAAAGCCGTTTCGTAAGAAAAGCGACTGGTTCACCTGGTACTCTCTCCGACCAGGGAAGCCAGTCGTTTTTATTTCTGCCCTTCTTTAATTTGTCCCCCTCACCCCTGGCCTGTGTCGGGTGCCGAATAACGGTGTGTTCGCTGCATTATTGACCGTTTTTACCTGCTGCAAGGTGTCATTCCTGCTGCCGTGTATTGGCTTTAGTGGTAATATCTGGGCGCTAAAAAAGAATAACTGAACTCAGCCTGCACTGGCGGGCGAACGTGGTGGAGCAAGTGAGCGGAATACTGACGCGCTGGCGACAATTTGGCAGACGTTACTTCTGGCCGCATCTCTTATTGGGGATGGTCGCGGCGAGTTTCGGCTTGCCTGTGCTCAGCAACAGCGCAGACGCGGCCACGCCAGCACGTTCCACGACGACCAAACACGATCTCACCACACGGGTTAACTTCACTAATCTCGCATGGCTTGAAGCTAGCCGCCGTCCTAATTTCTCCGTTGATTACTGGCAGCAGCACGCGATTCGCACGGTTATCCGCCATCTGTCGTTCGCGATGGCGCCACAGACGATGCCTGTTGCGGAAGAAACGCTGCCGGTTCAGGCTCAGCATCTTGCCCTGCTCGATACGCTTAATGCGCTTCTGACGCAGGACAACCAGCCGCCAGTGACCGTAAATCAGACGGCGCAAACGGATTTTGTTTCCCCTGCATCCTTCTCTGTTTCGACATGGATTAGCCAGGTTCACGGCATCCGTGCCGGGCCTCAACGCCTCAGCTAAATTAACCTTTTTCAATACCTTAATTTATCTGCCCGACTGGGGCGTTTGAGAATTTATTATGCTAATCAAATTGTTAACCAAAGTTTTTGGTAGTCGTAACGATCGTACCCTGCGCCGCATGCGCAAAGCTGTGAACGTCATCAACGGTATGGAACCGGCGATGGAGAAGCTCACTGATGATGAGCTGAAAGCGAAAACCGCGGAGTTCCGTGCGCGTCTGGAGAAAGGTGAAACCTTAGAAAGCCTGATCCCGGAAGCCTTCGCCGTTGTACGTGAGGCCAGTAAACGCGTGTTCGGCATGCGTCACTTCGACGTGCAGCTGCTGGGCGGGATGGTGCTCAACGAGCGCTGCATCGCGGAAATGCGTACCGGTGAAGGTAAAACCCTGACGGCAACGCTGCCGGCTTACCTGAATGCGCTGACGGGTAAGGGCGTTCACGTTGTTACCGTCAACGACTATCTGGCGCAGCGCGACGCAGAAAACAACCGTCCACTGTTCGAATTCCTCGGCATGACCGTGGGCATTAACATGTCCGGCCTGCCGGCACCTGCCAAGCGTGAAGCCTATAACGCAGATATCACCTACGGCACCAACAACGAATTC
>NZ_DIEJ01000259.1:21378-21721 GCF_002418565.1 Achromobacter sp. UBA5777
GATCATCTCCGGCCCGGCCGAAGACAGCTCCGAGATGTACCGTAAAGTCGACAAAATCATTCCTCACCTGCTGCGTCAGGAGAAAGAAGACTCCGATACTTTCCAGGGGGAAGGTCACTTCTCCGTGGATGAAAAAGCGCGTCAGGTCAACCTGACCGAACGCGGCCTGGTGAAAATCGAAGAGTTGCTGGTGGCTGAAGGCATTATGGAAGAGGGCGAGTCTCTGTACTCCCCGAGCAACATCATGCTGATGCACCACGTAACGGCCGCACTGCGCGCGCACGCCCTTTTCACCCGCGACGTTGACTACATTGTTAAAGACGGCGAAGTCATCATCGTCGAT